>JAAYQU010000043.1 GCA_012519055.1 Bacteroidales bacterium
TAAACTTCAGGATTGACCTACCCGAAAGCATAACATTTTATCCTGATTCCAATCCTAAGGGATTTGTAAAAGAGTTTAAGAAAAGACGCACAACAATTGTAGAGTCCTACTTGAAAATAACGAAAGACTTAGATTCAGCAAGTTACAACAGACGAATTAACGCATTAAAGCTTCTTGAGGAGAATATCAACTATTCCGGTTCGTTAAAAATGCCGTTAAATACTGCACGTGTTCAGTTGGCACTAATGAAAGAGGTTACTAAGACCCGCAACAATAAAAGAGTCCAGCTTGAACTTATGCGCGATTTTACAACGTCAACATTCGGGCATCCAAGAGTAATTAGGAAACTACTCAAAAGATTCGATATCATTGAAGTACCCGAAACCGGAGAAGAACTCAAAGATCTTAAAATGGGGTGGGATTTCCACGTGCACGATCACACTTCTTATGGTAGAAAATCGCCAATGCAACTAATAATAGATGCTTTTATAAAAGGTATTTCGGAATTAACTGTTGTTTATACAAACTTTAAGCACGAAAAAACAGTTGAAGAGGTGCTCGAAGCAGGGAAAATTCTTGGTATCAAAATTAATATTGGTATTGAGTTCTCTTCCGTTGTTTTCGATAAGAAATTTCATTTTATATACATATTACCGGAGTTTGCGAGCGACAAGAAAAAATTCAAACATTTTATTAAAACCTGTTCCGGTGATTTAGCTGATTTTAGCGAACAGTTAAGTAAAAATGATAAGCGTAGAAGAAAAATAGTACAACGTCTTATAGATCACTTCAACATTACATATTTACCGGTAATAAACAAAAACTATCAGCCAGATTCAATATATTATTTAGAGCCTATTCAACTGACAAATAATTCTGAATCTGACGTCAACAAAATTTTCTCCTCAAGACAACTCGGCGAACTCGTTTATCCTCAGTTAAGAAAGGTAATAGAAAATCGTGCATTGCGTTTAATGGCATTAAGAAGGCGTATCAAATTGGCTCCCGAACAATTTACAAAGCAACAAATTATAGGGATAGAAGCTGAGTACAACGAAAACAAAAAATATTATGACGAACTAGACCCTGAACTGATTAGAATTAAATATTTTTCTGAATTTGACCGCCTCGATACTGAAACAGCAGTAGATGATCTAAAAGCTGTTCATTCGATTATTAATAAAACAGGTGGAAGTATTAAGTTTATTCAGCCCGTTGAACATGGATTACAAGCAGCTATTGACATTATTATAGAGTATTGTCAGTACTTTTCACACACTGAAGTTTTTAATATTTACGACACTATTGGAGCTAAAGAGTCCGATTTTATAACTCTTACCAATTTTATTGGTTTGATGAACAAATGCGACAAAAATGAAATTACAGAATTCCTCAATAAGAACAATTTAACATACAGTGATAAAAAGATTGATAAAGCATTACTACACCTGAAAGAAAAGAACTTAATTCCTGCCATTGGTAGTGATGCAACAGGGCGTTCAACGCTTGCGCCAGGAATGGGCTTTGTTACAGAAAACCAGTTGCAAAAAAAACAACGTAAATATTTTAAGAAACAACATTACAATTTACCTCAAGATGTTTCACAATTGGTTCATAAATATTCTCCTATTCCAAAATCAACTTTAAAACCAAAAGAGAAGGCTAACATAATATGTTTAGGTAAAGTTGACACTGAGGCAAAACATCAAATTGGCGAGGAAAAAACAGAAAAGCCTATAAAACTGACAGATGCATGGACTTACCTAAATCCAACTATCAAAAATCTAATTTTTGCCATATTGGGATTTATTCCGGCATATATGTACTTTGGTGCTAGTTATGCATGCCTTTGGTTTTTTATTACAGGAACTCGCAACATATTTGTAGATGTTATTTCCGGCAACGGATTAATACCTACATCATGGCAATCTCAAAATATCAACTGGGCTAACCTTGCACATTCACTTTTTTGGACAGGATTTTCAGTTCCAATACTTGGATTTGTAAAAGATCAATTCGACCTGATATGGGTATTCGAACATAGTGGAGCAGTATACGAAGGCGTTAAGTTCTTCTTTATTAATATGACGAACGGACTCTACTTGGCATCACACAACTATCTAAGAGGATTCGACAAAGCCACTATACGAGGTAACTTGTTCCGTAGCATTATAGCGTGGCCATTTGCTACAGCTTTCTCCCCTATTGGCAATGCGTTGGGAATACCGAGTATTGTTCAGGCAAAATTCTGGTCTGATTTCGTTGCCGCACTTATCGAAGGAACAACTAAATACAACAATGTTTTAAAACTGAAAAGTAAAATTGTTTCAAAACTAATACCTGACTTTAAAAGCGACAACGAAGAAACTGTCAATCTTGCAACTCTCGATTTACTATATTTGGTTGATGAGAGCAATAATGTTAAAACTTCTTTTTATAAACAATCTTTTGAACGTGAAAAGTTCAAACAAAGAGCACTGAATTTCTTAAAAGGGAAAAGAAGTACTTCTAAACCAAAAGATATATTTTTTTCTGTAAAACAACATTTTTTAGAAAAAGATAATTATAACAAGTTAACAAAATTTGTTATCAGCAATTACAACAAAGACCAAAGTCTGTTTTTGCTTCAAATAATGTCGAAAAACTACGATAAATTTACGAATTGGCTATTATCATTAGAACGTAGAACTTTACTATAAAAGCAATGAACAATGTGCAATTACTTTTTGGGCTAAAGCCCAAAACTCGTGTGTCTGGGAAGCAATCAACGATTTAAATGTTGTTGCTATTAATTTAACAATCAGTCATTTAACCACTCGTCGTTAATTGTTAATTGCCTTTACGCGTATTTCCTACTAACATTAGCAGATGTGTTACTTCATTGGGAGTTAACATTCTCCACTCTCCGCGTGGTAAGTTTTTCTTGGTAAGACCTGCAAAGACCACTCTGTCTAACTTTACTACTTCATAGCCCAAGCTTTCGAACATTCGTCTGACAATTCTGTTTCTACCGCTATGAATTTCAATGCCTATTTCGTTGTTTGCATCGTTAGCGTAGCTGATATCGTCAGCGACAATAAATCCGTCTTCAAGCTCAATACCGTTTTTAAGTTTCTCGAAGTCTTCGAGCGTAACATCTTTATTTAAAACTACATGGTACAGCTTCTTTATATTGCTTGAAGGGTGTGTTAACGCTGTTGCCATATCGCCATTGTTTGTGAACAGTAGTAATCCTGTAGTATTTCTGTCAAGGCGACCAACCGAATAAATTCGTTCTTTGGTTGCGCCTTTTATAATATCATAAACAGTTCTGCGTCCTTCGGGGTCATCAAAGGTTGTTAATGTGTCTTTGGGTTTATTTAGTAGTAGATACACTTTCTTTTGAGGATCAAGCACTTTACCGCGATATTCAACTTTATCACTAAGTTTAACTTTAAATCCAAGCTCTGTTACAACTGCACCATTAACTTTAATTTCTCCATTTAGGATTAAGTCATCTGCATCACGCCTTGAACAGACTCCCGCATTGGAAATAAATCTGTTTAATCTTATCTCTTTTTCTTTGCTTTGGAACGGCTTTTCTTCGTTAAAGTCGGGTTTTGAGTAACCTCTTCTGTCATCTCTGCCACTTCGTTTGCCTCTATCTGATTTATAATCAGAGGATTTTTCTCTGTCAGAGTATCTGCGCGACTTTTCGTAACCCTCTCTCTTTTCAAATTTTCTTTTCTCGTTGTAATCCTCATCTCTTCGTCTTGTAAATTTGGGACTACCCTCTCTCCTATCCTCCCTATCAAATTTTCTGTCCTTATATCCTCTGTTTCTGTGTGTTTCAAACTTGCTATATCGGTCATTATCAGAGCCTTCTGAATATCTTTCCCAATTACCATGTCTCTCTCTCCTATCAAATCGTCTGTCTGAATTATCTCGTCTTTCTTTGTTATCTCGTCTAAATTCATCAGAGCGTCTATCTTTTGTTACGTTTTTCTCTGACCTGCCATCTGTTCTTTTCCTTCCAGAGTCACTCCTTTCAGACTTTCGGTCAGAAAAGTCTCTTTTTTTATCCCTTCTTCTCTCTGAACCGAAATCTCGTCTATCAGGTTTACTGAAATCGCCACTCTCTTCAAAATCCAACTCTTTTTCGATATTATCCCAAAAATCAGGATCATCAAAATTAAACTGTTGTTGACTACTATTACTTCTTTTTCTCTCTTCAGAACCCCGACCTTTCTCATTCGATGATCTTCTGCTTTGACCCGAACGGTCGCCTTTTTGGTACTTCATATGTTATATATTTTTTCTATGTCGTTTAGACAAACTTTTTTCGTAAATTGCGGCTACAAAAATAATCAAAACAATGGCATTAATTGTATCAATTTCAGGAATTCGGGGAACTATAGGCGGAAAACCCGGCAACTCACTAACTCCCATAGAAATAGTTAATTTTAGTTCAGCTTATTCTCGCTGGTTATCGGAGCAAGAACCGCACCAAACTCAAACAAGAAAAGTGGTCATCGGACGCGATGCAAGAGTCTCTGGTCCAATAGTTTCACAGTTAGTTTCCAATACGCTAATGGCTTGTGGCGTTGATATAATTGACTTAGGGCTTGCAACCACTCCCACCGTAGAGATGGCTGTAACGCATTTCAAAGCGCAGGGAGGCATAATTATTACGGCATCGCACAATCCTGCTCAATGGAACGCACTGAAACTTCTGAACTCAAAAGGCGAATTTATAAGTGGTGCGGAGGGAAATCTTCTTTTAAGGCTAATCGAAAACTCCGACTTTGAGTATGCAACATACGATAAATTAGGTAAATACTCGACTTTTGATTTTACACAACACCATATCGACTCTATTTTAAAACTGCCTCTTGTAGATGTTGAGTCGATAAAATCAAAAAAATATAAAGTTGTTTTTGATGCAATAAACAGCGTTGGTTCAATTGCTATTCCTCCACTATTAGAACAGCTTGGTGTTGAGTGTGTTGTACTGAATGGCGAGCCAAATGGAATTTTCGCACACAATCCAGAACCTTTGGAAAAGCATTTAGGCGAAACTTTAGCAACTGTTAAGGCAAAAAAAGCCGATATGGGCATTGTGGTTGACCCCGATGTTGACCGCTTAGCTTTTATAGACGAGCATGGCGTGATGTTTGGCGAAGAGTACACGTTGGTTGCAATTGCCGATTACGTTTTACAACATACACCGGGCAATACCGTTTCAAATCTCTCTTCATCGCGGGCTTTGAGCGATATTACGGCAAAACATGGACAAAAATATACAGCTGCGGCGGTTGGAGAAGTTAATGTGGTAGAGATGATGAAAAAAACCAATGCTGTTATCGGTGGCGAGGGCAACGGAGGAATTATTTATCCACCGCTACACTATGGGCGCGATGCTTTAGTGGGAATAGCTCTATTTCTGTCGCACCTTTCAAAATCTGGCAAAACCGTTAGTCAAATAAAACAGGAGCTACCTCTCTATTTTATGGAGAAGACGAAAGTTGACCTAAACCCCGAGACAGACGTTGATAATATTTTAAAAACCGCTGCCCAAAACTTTAAAAGTGAAAACATTAACTCTGTCGATGGCGTTAAAATTGATTTTAAAGACGGTTGGGTACATCTACGAAAATCGAATACAGAGCCAATAATTAGAATATACGCCGAAGCCAAAAGCGAAGAGACGGTTAAAAACTTAATAGGCAAAGTGCTTGATTCTGTGGGGTTAAAACATTAAGGCTTTACTACTTAATTTAAATATTATGGACAATACTATTAAAGACAAACAACAGGAAGGAGATAAAAACTTAAATCTCGAAAAAATTGAGAAAAATAACACAACAAAAAAATGGATAAGGTCAGGACTTTTCTATGGTCTATTTATGCTTATCTCAATGGAAATTATCTTCCCGTTGATTGAAAATAAGGAAATTTCTCAGAAAAGAATTTTGATTGGAGTACCAATATGGCTGATTTGTGGACTTGCTTGGGGGCTTATTATGAAATGGTGGATGAAAAAACAAGCCAAAATAAATAAAGAATATAACGAATTGGAGTAGCCAATTAATATATACAGTTAAATATCTAAAATAGCTCAAATTGCCACTCAGGAAAAGAGATACATAATTAGTTGTGAAAATCCCGATGGATTAGTTGAATCGGTAAATAGTGCGAAATAACATTTCTTAAGCGGTCTGCTTATTTCCTCCAACAACCACTCACTATTCCTGAGGTTTAAGCCCAAGCTCCCCAGCCTTTTGAATAGCAAACTCCCACGCAGCTTCGTAAGTGTTCTCTATCTTGCCCTCTATAATGGCATCTTTAATGGCATCTTTAATATCGCCAACGGTTTTACATGGAGGAAGTGAAAACGCTTCCATTATCATTTCGCCCGTTACTGGAGGTTGGAAATTTCTTATTTTGTCTTTCTCTTCGATCTCAACTAACTTACGCCTTACTAATCTGTAATTCTCGAGATACTTCGATATTTTTTCGGGATTTTTAGATGTGATATCCGCATCGCAAAGCAACATCAAGTCGTCAATATCATCGCCAGCTTCAAAAAGCAACCGCCTGACGGCTGAATCTGTTACAATGTCCTGCGCCAAAACAATAGGACGCATATGCAGAGCTACCATCTTTTGAACATACTTCATTTTTTGTGTTGTTGGTAGCTTCAGGCGTTTAAATATTGTCGGAACTAATTGTGCTCCAACATGTTCGTGTCCGTGAAAAGTCCACCCAAGGTTATTGTCAAATCGTTTTGTGTTTGGTTTGGCAATATCGTGTAGTAAGGCAGCCCACCTTAACCAGAGATTATCGGAGGTGCGGGCAATATTATCAAGGACTTCCAGAGTATGATAAAAATTGTCTTTATGCTTTTTCCCATTCTTAGATTCTGCACCACGTAGCTTTTCCAATTCTGGTAAAATATGTATTAGCAACCCCGACAACGACAATATTTTAAAACCTACTGAGGGGCGCTCAGCCATTATTATTTTGTTTAACTCGTCGCTAATACGCTCTTTAGAAAGTATATTTAACCTCTCTGCATTCTTTTTAATTGCCTCGAGCGATTTTTCCTCTATCATAAATCGCAATTGAGTCGAAAACCTAACGGCACGCAGCATTCGCAATGGATCGTCGTTAAATGTAATATCGGGGTCAAGTGGCGTTCTTATGATTTTTCTCTCCAAATCTCCAACACCATCGAAAGGGTCAATTAACTCTCCAAAGTCATTAGAATTCATACTAATAGCCATTGCGTTAATTGTAAAATCGCGTCTGTTTTGGTCATCTGCGAGTGTGCCACTCTCTACTATTGGATTACGGCTATTACGATTATATGACTCTTTTCGGGCACCGACAAATTCTACGTCAATATCGCCGTAACGAAACATGGCTGTGCCGTAGTTTTTATATTGAGTTACCTCTATGTTCGGACTTATAGCCTTGGCAACTTCAACTGCTGTGTCAACACCATTACCAACAACTACAAAATCAATGTCTTTGTTTTCGCGCTTCAAGATTAAATCACGAACATATCCCCCAACAACATATATTTCAACATTTTGCTGAGCAGATACATTTTTTATAATTTCAAATAATTTGTGAGATAAATCGAATTGCATTTTAAATCAAATTAATGACAAACTGTCACAATATTTATACAAAGAGAGTGCAAAGTTACAAAGAACTGCACTTAAAACATAATTTACTTAAAATTTGCTTTTTTTCAATCATAAGATAGTGCTAAAATTTAGTTTTATATCTCGAAAATTAAATTGGCACATTTTTTGACAAAACCATATATCTAAATATGTAAATATATAAAACCATGATTGAACATTTGACATTAGAAAGTTTCAAAACAAAAGTTTTTGATTTTGAAAAGAATAAAGATTGGAAATTTGAAGGCTCAAAACCTTGTTTAATTGATTTTTATGCCGACTGGTGTGGTCCGTGCAAAATGATTGCTCCCGTGTTGGAAGAGTTGTCGAAAGAGTATAATGGTAAACTCAATATATACAAAGTGGATACTGAAAAAGAACGGGAACTTTCTGCAATTTTTGGTATACAAAGTATTCCTTCACTACTTTTTGTTCCATTAGAAGGACAGCCACAAATGGCAGCAGGTGCACTTCCAAAAGAGACGTTAAAAAGGGCTTTTGCTGATATATTGGAAGTTAAGGAGCCTGAAAAATAAATACGAAAACAACAATAAGTAATTTTTTTAAACAATAGAGTAATTGTCTTTTTCGCATAATTGCGGACAACTAATTTCTGTGCAGCGATTTGATTACTATATCGAAAATCAAATTGCTGCTTTTTTATTAAATACAGTTGATAAAAAAGAACCGGAAGAAAAAATCATCAATAAACACAAATATTTGAAAATCAGATTTTTAACAAGAAATTGCATTTTTCAAATGAATTTCTTATATTTGCGTTGAGTAGGAAACTGTTAGATATTACAGTTTCCAACTTTCATAAAACGAACATAACTGCTTGTTGTTCGCTGTCTACTTGAAACAGTTAGCAAGATATAAAAACGTGTCGTCCCGAATTTGACACATATTTGAGAGATTGTAAAGCTGATGGTTGCATAACCTTAAGCCAAAAAATATAAGCATACTAAAATAAAATCTTATTTGTGCGAGCCAATTAACGGTAATTATTATTGACTCTATAGAAATCGTTGATATATTGGGAACCACAAAACTAGAGTTCTAATATTATTAAAAACACAAAAAGTACCAGATAGAATGAAAAAGTACATATCAATGTCAACAGAGGAGAAGAAAGCTCTTGCCAAATCAGAGCTTATAAGGATTAGTGAACTGATAGGTAAGACCCCAACCAAGAAAGATTACAAAAAAATTAAGGACGCAAAAATCACTTATGGCCAAATAATTTATCTGTACAAGAAATGGAATAGTGCCATAAAAGATGCTGGCTTAAAACCCAACAAAAGTCTCTTGCCATCAGATTATTATAGTGAAGTAGATAAAAATGAGATTGTTAATGCTTTTATTGATGTTGCTAACAAGGTAAAAAAAATGCCTACTTACAGAGAATTTAAAAACTATTATGATATTTCACTTTCTCCATTTCTTAAAACATTTGGCAGTTGGAATATGGTAAAACAGCACGTTTACACTCATCATAGGGAGCGTTTAACATTCTTACCTCCGAGAATAACTGCAAGAAGAAATAGAAGAACAAAGGCTCAAATCGAAGCTGATAGAAAAAAAGCTCGCAACCGCTGATTTTATTTTTTTTACCATTAAGGCATTAAGAAACATTAAATTTTAAATGTTCTTAATTTCTTAATGGTTTGACTAATGCAAAAATTGCTTATTCGTTGATAAATACTCGCTTTACTTCCTGATAATTCTTTACTGTTTTTTCTTCTAACAGCCACTTTATCCATCCCTCAGATGTAGTGACGGATAGAGTTTTCCCGGAGTCTTTCCTCTGGAAGTCTGCAGTAGTTATAACGTATGAGCTTGTAGCCACACTATAGGTTTTATCCATGTTTAACGGTGTTCCATCTTCGTTTAAGAGTTCTAAATCTATCAATTTATTGTCCTCTTTTCCAACGACATAGTTCAAATGTATTCCTGACGGATACATCAAGCTATATTCATTTTGCCCGAACATATTGCTAATAAACGCCTTTAACTCATACCCCGTAAGGGTTACCGTCACAATTTGGTTACCAAATGGGTCGATGGTAAAAATTGTCTTACGGGTAATTTCACCCGCGGGAAGGTAATCAATACGTACACCTCCTTTGTTAACTACCGCTATTTCGGTTTTGGCGGTAGCTTTCAATGCATCTGCCATCCAATAGCCGAGCTCATCGGTAGTGCGAAAGTCAAATGGAGCTTTTGCAATTACCTCCATCATTTCTGGGTTGCTGTTATACTTATCAACCATGGTACGAACATCAGCTTTCTCATTGCCTGATTGTCCTATCGTAAGCAATTGCATGGAACGATTTAGTTGTCCATCAGGATAAACAGTAAAGCGAATAAGCGTAGCGTAGTCCAATCTTCTTCCAGCTTGGGTGATCATGATATCGTTATGAATTTGCTCTTTTTCAACTTTAGTGTGCGAGTGACCACCGATAATAAGATCTACTGCCTCTTTCGGAAAAGTGTTTGCTAATTTAACATCGTTTTCAAATCCAAAATGATTTATATAAATCAGCAAATCGGTACTATCTTTCAGATACAGATATTTTTGTGCAGTTTCAAACGGATTGGTAAAACTGAAACCTACTAAATTATCAGGATGACACTCTGGCAGATTGTTTGAACCTAGGGCTAATACCGAAATGAAACCAACCTTTAAGCCATTGGGCAAAGTAATGATTTTGTATGGTTTTATATTAAACTCCATACCTTCAGGTAAAATCAAATTTGCGCATATATGGTCGAAATATGCACTTTTAGTATGTGTTTCAAAGGTTTTTACCCCCACATCAAACTCGTGGTTACCTACTGCAGAAAGATTAAATCCCACAGAATTCATAAGTTCGATCATAGGTCGCCCTTTTTCGTGATACTGGTCGTTAACGGGATTTCCTGTCTGGTAATCGCCCGCTGATACTAACAGCATATCGGGATATATAGCACGCAGGCTATCAACCATAAATGCGAATCGTGGGAAATTGTCTATATTGGCGTGTATATCGTTTACCGCCAGAATAACGACTTCTCTCTCTGTATCTGTTTTTTGACTTTTTCTCTTGTTCATTCCGCAGCCTGTGAATACTAGGAATAAAATTAAAATTGATAAAAATTTGTTCATTTCTCTTTAATTATTAATTGATTTCCTTCAGTAAGTGCTCCGTCATGTGCCACGCTATTACCGTAAATGTCTTCAACTTCAGGCAAGGGTGAAGGTGCTTTTTGCTTTTGTTGGGTGTAATAGGCACGTAAGGCGTCGGCAACGGTAGCACCTTGAAATATAGTTAGTTCGGTTTTATTTACTGTTACTTTCATTGATATTCTATTTTATGTTTAAATCTTCTGATTTTTTAGACACATCCATCGTTTTTAATTGATTTAAAACTTAGTGCTTGCACCTCCGCCACCACTGCTACCGCCTCCCCAAGAGCCACTGTCGCTCGAAGAACTCCATGATGAATCACTACTTGACGAACTATCGCTAGATGAACTATCGCCCCAATCTATAACTCTTTCCGGATATTGCAGGATACGATATGTTATATCTTCAAAGTGTTGATACCCACACTTTTTACAGGTAAAAGTATAGCGTTCAGTGCGTATAAAGATATATTTTTCCGTTGTTGGCTCCGATGATATTACTTTCAAACCCTTATCACGCTTCATCTTGCCCCTCGATTGGCAAGATTCGCAAATCAGCCCCCTACGCAAGCTAATACGCCACGGAATAATGACAAATAAAAGATAAGGAATAATTACGTGTGGAAAAAAGAAAAAATATGCAGCTAACGCATCTCTATCAAATGGTTCATAATTGATGCGCCTTTGAAAAGCATTTTTTCCACTATTCACTTCTCTCCGTCTTCTAAAATGCCTAAAAGTTATTAATACCACCCCCAATAACGTTAAAAAAATGAACACGGGCAGAAGATACTCTTCATCACTATTTCTAAAAACTTCCTTATTGTTGGGGTCAACAAGAAGCTTTTGCACTGCTTTAAGCCCCTCTTCGAGTGCCTCGCCGTACTTGGCTTCGGTTAAGTAGGGTAGCATTATTTGTGTTTGAATTCGTTTGCAAATTGCGTCTGTCAATATTCCTTCAAGTCCATAGCCCGTTTCAAAAACTATCTCTCTATCGTCCTCTTCCAAAATAAGCAAAATGAGCAATCCTCGGTTTGTTTCTTTGTTACCTATGCCCCAAGTGTTGAATAACTGATTTGCAAAGTCGCGAGCAGAAGAGTACTTACTATTGTCGAAATTTGGCAACACCACTAACGACACTTCTACGTCTAATGTATCACGTATTGCAGCAGCAATACTGTCTATTGCAACACGATGAGCTTCTGCAATAAAACTCTTATGGGCACTTAAGTAACGAGTAGCATTTTGAAGTTGTACATTTGGCACATCTTCTACACGATATCTACGCACAACATCCTTACTGGCAAATGATTTTTGACCTACGATTGAACAAACTAATCCTAAGATTAGAAAAAGAGATACAAAACTTTTTTTAACTATATAATTAGTTGCGCTTTTCATTTTTTTCATAAAGAGCAACCTCTTTATTTTCATACAATTTTATCTCATTCATATTACATTCAACCTCGAATTTTTATGAACTTTCATCTTTTATTGCAAATTTATCTTCCTCTTGTAAATGAACCGCTACCTTTGTAGGTGTTTACAATACAGGTGAATTCCCAGCCGCATTTCGGACATTTTATAACATGATAAATAATATCTTCAATCCAATATCCGTCTTTCTTATGTTCTCCTATAGCGCAGTTGCCTTCGACGAAGATAAAGTTTTCTTTTTCAATCAGTTCTTTAATATATTCTATGGTTTCTTCATACAATTCCGGTGAAATAAAGTTATGAACTTCTTTGATATCAAAACAATGTAAACATGTCAAATCCGAATATTTTGTTGTACCAACCGGTTCAAAAATAATCAGATTTTCTTTTATCGCTTTGTGAGTCAACTCTACAAGTTGCCGAACATCCTTTTCTACGTCTGCATAATGAAAATAATTAGCTTTGGGAAATATCATTAAGGGCCAGAAAACATCACCGGCTTTATTCTGTACTTCTATAACAATAAAACCGCGTTCACATTCCATGATTATCTTGTAATCGCAGGGCGAATAATGGTATTCCAGATAAAAAACGCACATTTGAACAGGTCCCCAATATTCAACAAGTTGAACATCGCTACCAAAAATATCCAACATGATTTTATGGCAATTTTTCATGCTGTTGGCGGATGTAGATTCATCTTCAAGTATAAGTTCCATAATTCTTTTTCTTTAAAAACACAATTATAAATCAACGATACATCGCCAACTCTAAACTATCCATATACTCACCTAATGACAAATTAAATTTTTGATAATCAGCCTTTTCAAATTTCCCTGCCACACATGGCATAGCAACTTTTATTTAACTCATTTAATCAACCTACTCCTCCCGTAATGTAAGGTGTTGCTCTTATTGATTCACCTGTTTCGCCATTCAAAATTTCAACTGTCTCCAAACTTGGATAGACGGTATAAGAACGCCCGTTTTTTAGCTCTATTAATATAATATGATTGGCAAATCCGTCATCGGGTGTGTAACGGTATGTTGCTTTTTTGATGTCGCTTAGTTTGCTTGGTTTAATAAACCCCTGTTCGTCTTCGCCTGCAATTAAATCGCACAAAAATTGTTCTTTATCTCCTTCGAATATGCCCATACATTGTTCCGACACGTAGCTCGGCAAAATGTACTGCATACATCTGTCAACATCGGCAGCGTTTAGTGCAGCAGTAAAGCCTTTAACTAACTGCTGGTGTGTACTGTTCTGGGTAGGATATTCGTTCAGACGCACAAATTGCTCGTTTTGCCATTTATAAATTTGCATTTCCAATCCGTTTATATCCAGAAAAACAGATGTTCCTCGACGAGGGACATGACATGTAATCCAATTGTCGCTATAGTTAATGGCAATACTTTCTTCCAACGAACGTTGCATTTCTTCTATTCCAAACTTTATTGTAGGTTCTACTTTCCCGTCACTATAGAGATAAAAAGAGTAACCTCCGATGCGACTGGTTGCAATCAACTTATTGCCATCTTTTAAATTCCAATAGCACATTTCCCAACTGCTCTGGTCTTCAAATTCCAACCGGAGGTATCCATTTCTGAAATCACATACACTAATATATTTTTCCAACTCGACAGGCTTATCCGAAGGCAGAAGCAGAAAGGCATCAGGAGGAAGCAAATCAAAGAGTGTTTTTACGTTCACCTCATCAGCCATGGATGCCACGTCATCAACAAGTATCTCTACCATATTGCCAAACGCACACATTACATTACCAAAAGCAATCATCGCATCCCCAAACGCAACCATTACTTCACCAATTACGTCTGTTAAATTTACAGTTGTGTCGCTAATGGCATATTCACATGTTGTTTGCTGAGCTTTTTGAGTTTTAGCATCACTGTTTATTTGTCCCCCTCCGTTGTTTGCAATCACGAATGCAAGAAATATGGTAAATACAAATGTTTTCATATTGTCTGTATTTATAAATTTTAAAATATCTCAACTACATCTAAAATGGCGATGTGTATCTGCTATATTTGCTTTCTTCGTCCACGATAAGTTTATCACCCGACTGTCGAACGAAAAATGTAGTGGTTGATTCAGCTGCTAAATCATTTATTAAGAATATGTACGAATCCCCATGTTGGAACACAGCAGAAATGTCTGGTGGCATAAACTGCCCGTCGTCGTCAACATGCCATACACTCATAGCATATCCATCTTCGCTTTCTTCAAATGTTGAGGGAAATTCAATGTAGGCGCGTTTTTCATCTGCTGTTTCAGTCATATATACACCTAAAGCTTGGTTACCTACGTTTTCAAATTGAGCTGAAAAGAAACAATTTTGACCATTTCCCCCGTAGGAGATTACCTTCTGTGCATTCATTACTTTTCGTCCAAACTGTTTTTCCAATGCCATAAGAGTGCTTTCATTTGCCTCTTCAATATCTTCGGGTTGTGTAAACGAAATAAGTTGGTTTTCATCTAAATAGCTCTGATTAACAAGTAATATCGTTTCCCACACTGTTGCGTACTCACTTGCATCGGGTGGCAATATTTTGCCGTCTAAATTCTCAAATATGGCACCACGAAGATTGTCGAAGTTTTCGTAACTGTCTCTGTAGATGTCGTTTTCCTCATCTCTGGGTTGTTTGCCTATAAGTTTTACGCGATAGATTTTGCCATTGTGTATGGCAAATTTAAGCTCGTTGAGGGAATCGATTTCGCTCGATTCTTCATCTAACCTGACAAGAAACTTACTTCCAACTTTGTTGCTGATAGCAAATTGGTAAAGTGCAGGTTGTGCCGATTCTGTTTCAGTCTCGATCTGTTCAGTCACTTGTTCTGCTGTCTGTTCATTGCTTTTTGTTTGTCCTCCTACGCAACTCAATAGAGCAAAAAACAGGAAAAGTAGCAGTAGTTTAAAATAATTTTTCATATTGTTGGAATTAATTAAATTAATAAAAGGAGCTCAAAGCATTTTTTTGGTTTTTAAAATAACAATAAACATAAGATAGAAGCCCAAAAACTGCTCTTCGGACTTCTACTTTCAAATTCTGCCTTTTTACTTATTTAATACCGTATTTCTCCGCTCTGTATGGATGATTTTCTCTTAAATCATCAAACTTCAAGTACATAGGCAATACATTTATCTCGGCAGTATTGTAGTACACATCGCGGTTATATTCCATAAACTCCTCGAATCGGCTGTTAAGTTTTTCAATAAATGGAGTGAGCACATCAGCTCCATCTACTGTGGGAAATGTTTGACAAGCAAGGAGATAATTGAACTTTTCCTCTTCCGTTATTCCATCAAGGAATGCACCGTATTTAACAACTTTGTAAATGGTGGCATCAACTATTTCGCTGCTTTCCTTGTCAAAATCAGCATTGAGCTGCGGATACTTATCCAATAAAGCACTTAACTGTTCAATTCCTTCTACCCAAATTTCATTGAAATCATTAGCAAACTCTTTTGGGCTTAATTTGGCAATTTCTTCAGGGGTTCTCTCTTTTGTACCTGAATTTTCACCTGAACATGAGATAGCAGTTGCTGTTACCGCTATAACCATTGTTGTCAGAATCTTTTTCATTTTGCACATTTTTTATTGATTAGTATTTAGGTTAGATGTTAAGTTTATGAGTTGTTTCAACTCAAACAAAAACTCAATAGCTTAGCATCACTCATCTTATAGCAATCCAACATGTTTATACAATGTTTGTGAATCCTCATCATCATGCTCATCTAAAAATTCAAGTATCATAAAAAGACTTACTGTATCCATCATAAAATCTTTATCATCTCCTTCAAAAATGGTACCCACAACACTATTTAATTCATATATCTCAGTTTCACTACCATTCATTCCTTCCAAATATTGAAGAGCCATAATTCGTCTTATCTCAGTTGCATCCTCCTCGCCAAATGTGCGATACTGCTTTATCAACGGGATGAGTTGAGCAAACGTTTTTTCACGTTCGAGCTTCACTTTCTTTTTCAAATTAGCCGTTATTTTAGGCGATTTAACAAGGTTGTCATAGAGGAAATTAAATGCTTGTGCGGCAATATCACCCATTTTAGTTCCTAATTCTTCTGGTGTCATCTATTTTTGGTTTTGGTTATTATTAAAACAAATTATTATTGGATTCCGGGCATTTTAGAAGCATATTGTATTATACCACTTGGAATAATACTCATTACAGGAAATTTGGCACCATTAACAATATCAGCTGCAAATGAACCTAATAGAACCCCTATTATTTCAGGTTGCTGATGTGTGGTTATCAATATAATACCAGGATTTTCTTTAGAGTAATTCAACATTTTCTGTTTTCTTGATTTTCCACTGTATTGGATAACCTCTCCCGTGCATGGTGTTTCTCTTGAGGCAATAAAATCTACTACTAATGCCATTTGGTTTTTCAGATTTGTAATCACTTTCTCATCTGAGGTTGAGACAAAGGAAACAGCTTTTATAGTTGAACCTAAAAGTTTTGCAAATCTAATAGCAAGTGGAACTTTCTCGCGTGTCTCTTTTGCCAAGTCTAATGGAAGAATTAAGTTGTTGAAATTTTTTGTTTCACAGCCTATTTTGACTGTAATTACAGGGATATCAGATTCCGCAACGATTCTAAGAGCATTACTACCGATAATTTTCTTCTTTATATTAGTTGCAGCTGTCGTTCCCATAACTATACAGTCTGCTTCCGTCTCTTTAGATGTTAATAAAATGGTGTCGCAAAGTTTCCCAAACAGCACGAGTGTAGAAAATTGCTCTGCTTTAATTTTTTCTGCTTCAGAAAGTATTCTAAGTTTTTCGTGAATTTTCCCGACATACATTTTTTTATCACTCTCATCAAAAATATTCCATGGGGGCATATTTTCCCTAACAACGTGCAGTGCGATAATCTTAACATCTCTGCCTTGTGCAATATATTTTGCCTGTCTTAATCCTGAAAAGGATTGATCGGAAAAATCGATCGGAACTAATATTTTAATAGTGGATTGATTCATTTTTTTAGTAATTTTGAGATTTATTTCTACAAATCTACAAAATTATGAGACAAATACAACAATCTGAATTAATTTTAAATCCTGACGGAAGTATCTATCATTTAAATCTTTTACCCGAAGATATTTCAGATCTAATAATCCTTGTAGGCGACCAAGATAGGGTACCTGTAGTTTCCCATTTTTTCGATACAATTGAAGTAAAAAAACAAAATCGTGAATTCAGAACACATACAGGGACATACAAAGAACGCCGAATATCTGTAATTTCAACAGGGATAGGCACCGATAATATTGACATAGTAATCAACGAGCTAGATGCTTTGGTAAATATTGACCTAAAAACAAGAGAGGCAAAATCCGAACACAAGACTCTTAATTTTATCAGAATTGGCACTTCGGGTGCACTTCAGGCTGATATACCTGTAAACACTCCTGTTGCTGCTACCATAGGGTGTGGTTTTGACGGTTTGTTAAATTTTTATGCCGATAGAAACAAAGTAAGTTTGCTTAAATTAGAAAATGCTTTCTTAGAACACATGAAATGGAATAAGCTACTAGCAACACCATATTTTGTTGAAGGGTCTGATTTTCTTCTTAACAAAGTTGCCTTCGATATGGTTCAAGGCATAACCATATCAGCTCCGGGCTTCTATGGACCACAAGGACGTGTTTTGCGACTCCCGATTGCAGATAGCAACATTAATGACAAAATAGCCTCTTTTGCGTGCGATTCTAATAAAATTACAAATTATGAAATGGAGTGCAGTGCTATTTACGGACTGTCCAAATTGCTGAATCATAATGCATTAACAATTTGTAACATAATTGCGAATCGACAAAGAGGTGAGTATAGCTCTGATTATAAACAACATATCGTTAAATTGATAAAAACAGTACTTGATAGATTTACAGCATAGTGTATCGTATAGCTAATGACAAATTTTTGCTGTTATTAATAAAGTAAAAATTAAGAGTATGGCATCACATAAAGCATGGTATAGAAAATATAAATCGACAATTCTCCAATTTGTACTTATTGCAATTACAACAGTTATAATTTTTGCTTTACTTCCCAGTGAGCGCTCATTTAGATATGAGTTCAGAGAAGGTGCTCCTTGGTTTGACGAAGATTTAATTGCACCATTTAATTTTCCGATATATAAAACCGAAGCCGAATTAAAAAGGGAGAGAGATAGTTTAGATAAACACTATCCACTATTTTTTAGTATCGATACTATAAAAATCACCAGCTCGATTAGGGTTTTACATAATCAAATTCACAAGGCGCTGCGTTTAATCAAAAATCAGAGACTTGCCGATGTCCCTGAAAATATCGATTCCGTAATTTTAAATTTGGTAACAAATTATAAGTCGTACCTAGCAAATGGAGTAACCGACACCGCTTTCACGGGAGACAACCTAAACAGGAGTGTTATAATTATGAATAACAACCTTGCGAGTGAATATTTAGGCAAAGAGATACCTCAGAAGAGGCTTGGAACATTCCAATTTAGAAAAATGGCTCAAAATATTTGCGGTACTCAACCCTGGGTAGAAACAATGACAAGGCTGATTCCTCAATCATTGACCCAAGTCTCTTCGGTTGATTTCGATTCTGTCCTAACTAAAATGAACCTACAACGAATGCAAGACGAAATGTCTCTCTCTCGCGGCATGGTTCAAAAAGGACAGCGTATTGTTAGTAAGGGAGACGTTATTACTCAAAAAGAGTATATTGTTTTAGAGTCGCTAAAAGCTGAATATAAAAGTCGTGGTAGGCAAGATGCCACTCAGATATGGCTTTTTGTTGGTCGTTTTTTAACATCACTAATTTCTGCAATACTGTTAATATCTTTTATGGTCTATTTTAGGAAAGAGCTTTTGCAGTATAATTCAAAATTGGTTTTTGTTATCTTCTTATCACTTATTTCACTTACCGTCGCGCACTTTGTTGCAAAGGGTGACAGCATTGACATCTACCTTATTCCATTTGCTATTGTTCCTATTTTAATAAGAGTATTTTTTGATGCCCGCTTTGCAATACTCATTTACTCAGCACTAACTGTAATAATGGGCTTGTTTTTACCAAATCCATACGAGTTTGTGTTCACACAGTTTATTGTTGGGATTGTTGCTGTTTTTTCCCTTACTTCAATTTATAAACGAAGCCAAATTTTTTCTGCTGCACTTAGCGTTTTTTCAGCTTATGCATTGGTTTACATATCAATATCGCTAATGCAAGACGGCGATGTGTCAAAAATTGATTGGATGAAGTTTGCATGGTTTGGAGGAAATTCCCTTTTAGTTTTGTGGAGTTATCCCCTGATATACCTGTTTGAAAAAATGTTTGGGTTTTTGTCAGATGTTACTTTAGTTGAGCTGTCAGAATCGAACAATCCTTTACTTAGAAAATTTAACGAGCTGGCTCCCGGATCTTTCCAACACTCATTGCAAGTTGCTAATCTGGCAGAAAATGTTATCCTGAAAATTGGAGGAAATCCTTTGCTTGCAAGAACAGGAGCAATGTACCATGATATTGGCAAAATGCATATGCCACAGTATTTTATTGAAAATCAGTTAAGTGGGTACAATCCTCACTCTCAACTTTCATTTGAAGAGAGTGCAAAAATCATTATTTCACATGTTGAAAAAGGCGTTGAAATTGCAAAAAAATATAATCTACCAAAACCAATTATTGATTTCATTAAAACCCACCATGGCGATGGAATTGTACAGTACTTTTATCGTTCACAACTAAACCTTAAGCCTGACGAAAAAACAGATGTTAAAAAATTTCAATACCAAGGTCCAACACCTTCATCTAAGGAGATGGCGGTAGTAATGTTAGCCGATTCGGTTGAAGCTGCAAGTAGAAGCCTTAAAGTTGTTACCGAAGAGTCGTTAAACGAGTTGATTGAAAAAACTGTAAACGGTATAATCAACGCAAAACAGCTACGACACGCAGATATTACGTTTAACGACATCACTTTAGCCAAAGAAATTTTTAAAAGTAAACTGTTTAATATTTACCATGCCAGAATAGAATACCCCGAAGAGGTACAGGAACAACATAACAATTAGACTTTGGCGTGCCTTTTGTCGTTAACAATTGTATGTAACTAAATAGAGAGGAAATTATGTGGCAAAATATTTTAGTCTTCATAATTCTTGGCTTGACAGCTTTTGTGGTGGTACGCTCGATTTGGAGTTTTTTTAAAAAATCAAACTCTACTTCGGAATCTCGCTGCGATAGCTGCAAACAAATCTGTTCACTTAATAAATAAAAACCTTATAAAATCTGATTAAGGTATAGTTTTAAATTTTTAATATTTCATATTAAATTAAAATTAAATATTACAAAAAATGAAAAAAACAACATTCACTCTTTTCTTAACTTTGGTTATGATTGCATCAGGAAACACAATTTTTGCACAAAACAAACAAAATATACCTCAAAAAATTACTGAGTATGTAACAAAGCATTTCCCTGATAATCCCATTGCTAAATTTGAAAAAGATTTTGACGATGGGCGAGTTATCTACGAAGTAGAACTTAGTGATGACACAGATTTGGAGTTTAATAATAAGATGGATGTAATTAAAATCGACTCTAATTCAGACAGTAAAGCTTTGCCCGAAAGTGTTATCCCCAAAGTAGTTCAAGACCATGTAAAAGCAAATTATCCCAACAATTTTGTAGTAAAGTGGGAAAAAGAGAGACGGGGTTATGACGTAGAACTCAATAACGATATTGATTTAAAAATCTCCCACGACGGAAAGAAAAGTAAAATTGACAGATAGCTGTTAGTTAAAAGAAAAAAGTTGTTGCTTCGACTGTTGTTGAACTTGTCGAAGTCAACTTAAGCTCTTCATGATGGTCGCTTCGATAAAATCAGCGACCGTTTTTACATAACACTACTAATCTAGTAGAGCTTGCCGTAAAATAATTTTACAACAAGCTCTACCTCAAGCACTCTTAAGTGCTATGTTTATGCGATTAAGTTAGAAAATTCTACTGTTACTGCAGCTTTTGTCTTAATTAAAAGTTAGAGTAATCCCAACTGATAAAGGGTAAATTTCAGGACCCTCGCCTTTTTTAAATAGTTGCGAGAGCGAATATGTCGCGTAAATTCCAAAGTTAGAATAGCCTGCATACGCCATCAAACCATATTGTAGCGGGTTGATGTGGTAATCTCTTTTTTCAACATATTTTTTTCTTCTTTCGTTGCTTTTTAGCTTATTTTTCGAACTGATTTTTAACGAACCATAAGCACCACCCGCAATCCAAAAAGAGTCTCCTCCTAATCGAGTTTGAAATTCCAGCATCACCGGGACATTGACTGTCCAAATATTTAATTTGCTTTTATACCAATTTCCAGCCGAATCAAGCGTATAGTCTAATACAGGCTTAGTATTATCGAGTTTTGTATTGCTATTTTCAAAACGGAAGTTATTCCATTTTGTTCCAATTCCAGTAACAAAGCCTAAGTGTCTCGAAACAAGTGGCATATTGATTTGAAACGCATTTATACCGAACTCAAATGAACGCCCTTCGTCAAGCTCTAGAAAACTAGCCTCATCAGGCAAAGTAAGACTTAACGATTTGGTTGAAAAGAGATTTACTCCGAAATTAAGAGACGATAAATGTCCCTCAAATCTTGATTTTTTTCTCTTACGACTAGACTCTTTCCACTCATATTTGTCTTTTGATTTGGAACCACGGTCTTCAAGTATAAGTACTTCGGTGCTACCAATTTTCAAGCGGGTAGTGTCAGAAGCATTGTCTGGATGTATTGTAATTATAGATTTTTTTGTGCTATCTGAGATTTCTTTACCTCCGCTGGTTTCGACCCTGTTACTTGTTATGTTTGTAACAATAGCCGAGTCGGTGACATAAACTTTTGCAGTTTCGGTAACAGTAACTTTTACGGTGTCAGCAACAGTAGCTTTTTTTGTTTCAGTAACATCCTGTGCCATGGCGGTAATGGCGAAAGATGTTAGAATTGTGCTAATAATAATTGTTTTCATAAGTTTATAATTTTATCAGTTTATGATCATATGGAACTTACATGCGGTACAGTTAAAAGTTTACAAAATTTCTTTCTACTTTTACCTTTTACCTTCGTAGAAGGTTGGCATGTTCGTTTCATATGTTTATAATTTTTTTGTTTCTATTTCTATTAATTTACCTTCTCGTAGTTTCTATGGCAAAAAGAGGCGTTTGAAGTGCAAAATAGTATGAGTCACTTTCTTCATCATATCTACGTTCAACATCCACTCGTCTTGGGCTGCTCGCTATTTTTTCAACACCCCATTGCACAATATTTTTAAAACTAAATCTTCTGTTAGGTTCGTTATCATCATAAATATCTTCACTTTCAGTGATATTTTCCTCTGTTTCAGGCTCATACGCAGAGGCAAGCTCCGTTTCATAAACGCTAAGCTGCATATTTACTTCTTCTGGAATTATTAACAGATTTTCTGCTAAATCTATTTCTATACCTGATAGTTTTTCAATTTTATCTGCTCTATTAATGAACCGTTCACTCGTTTCTCTTTGTGGCTCTTGACTTTTAGTCTCTGACACAAGAACCAAAACATTTTCCTCTACATTTTCAGTATCAACAACTTCTTTTATCTCCTCCGGCTCTGTTGTAGCAACGGGTTGATTTATAAATATGTTTTCGTTTCTATTTGTATTACTGTTCCAAATACCAAATAAAAGTGCTAACCCTGCTGCTATTGAAGTACTGTATAAAACAATTCTTCTAATAGTAGTGCCTTTTTTGTATAGTCTGTTTTTCGAGTCGAAAGTGATATTGTAGTCGGGCTTGATTTTTAGTTTTTCAAAGTCAAACTCTTTAACTTCGCCTGCTTTATTTTCAGATATCCATCTATTCAATTCGTCAGATTTTGAGACACTTAAATCCCCCTCTGCTCCTGCCACGGCAAATATTTGAGCATTTTCGTGGCTGATTTTATCATTTTCAAAATCAGGCAACTTATATAAAAAGGATTTTTCTTCTATTGAAGTATTGTTGTCCGACAGACGTAACTTATTGAATAAGTGAAAATTATTTTTTAAATCATCGGAACTATTAATCCAATCTAAAAGTTCTGACTCTTTATCTTTAGGATAGTCGTTTTCAATAAAGCTTATAATTAGCTCATCAGCATTATCCTTTGTAAATTCAAGGTCTCCAATCTGTTTTTTCAGAAAAGAGTTGTCGAACTCTTCTGTTTGTGGTTTCAGTATTACTGTTGATATATTTTTAAACTCAGCCTTAATATCTGGATTTTTCAATAAAAAGGCTCTTAGTTCTGCTATTTGTTGTTCGTTTAGACATCCGTCAATATATTCAACAATGAACAACTCGTAATTATCTCGTGTTATCATGGTCGGTTAAATTACAGTTTCTAAACTTCCTATATAATTTCTCAAAAACACTCTTGCCCTATAGATATATACTTTTACCTGACTTTCATTAAGTCCTGTAATTTCTCCTATCTCCTCGTATGAGTATCCTTCGTAGTCGCGCAATAAAACAACCGATTTTTGCACTTGTGGCAACTTATCAACTGCTTGGTGTAAAATCTCTTGCAAATCAGAGTATTGAGTGTAGTCTTTTATGTGCCTGCCGGAAAATTCATCAACATGATCAACACGTTTATTTTTTCTAATATGGTCAATCATAATATGATAGGCTGTTGTAAACAGATATGATTTCACCTTTTCGCCCGATACATTTGCCAAGTTTTTCCACAGTCGTTCATAGGCATCTTGAACTATATCGCGTGAATATTCGGTGTCTCGTAAATTCTTGAGAATAAACCTGTATATTCCGTCCGAATATTTATCTACACTTTGGTTATACTCTTCTACTGTCATTTCGATTTAAGTTGCAAACAACCAATAGACGTTCTTATTAGGAAATAGTTACAAAACTTTTAGATCTTTTATAACCAAAAAAAACTAACCGACTGATTTTCAGAAAAATAAACATTATGAATTACAATTTCCACAACTACATTCTCGGTGACCTTGTATCTGGGTTCTGTAAAAAGAGAGAAAACCTGTATGCAAATCATCGCGAGTTTGTCTGAAAAGCATTAATAGGTTTTCTTTATCATCATCTGTTTTTGTAGGATCTTCGTATGCCAAATGCCAACGATTTTTAACACCATTCTCAAATTGTGGACAGTTTTTGTTGGCACCATCTGATAAGGTTATAACATAATCAAACTGCTCAGTAACAAACTGATTTACAGATTTTGCAGTATTATTACTTATATCAATTCCAACTTCGTTCATCACTTGAATTGCAAGTGTGTTGACCTCTTTTGACGGCTTAATTCCTGCCGAAAACACTTCTAACCGACTATCAAAACTTTTAAGGTAAGCCTCAGCTATTTGGCTTAAACAATCGTTGGTATCGCAGATTAATAGGATTCTTGTTGACATTTTGAAATTTCGGATTTCGGATTTCGGAATTATCGAAAAAGGTTTATACTAAAAATCATCAGCTAATCCACTGTAACGCGCCAATCCACCTTCGGAGGTTTCACGATATATTTTTGGTAAATCGTGACCTGTTTTTTTCATTGTCTCAACCACTTTATCGAAACTTATCCTATGACGCCCATCGCCTAATATTGCATAGGCATTATGATTCAAAGCACGAGCTGCAGCAAATGCATTTCTCTCAATACAAGGTATTTGAACCAATCCCCCGACAGGGTCACATGTTAATCCAAGATGGTGTTCCAAGCCCATTTCGGCACTATATTCAATTTGAAAAATTGTACCTCCAAAAAGTTGCGTGGTCGCTGCCGAAGCCATTGCACACGCCGTACCTATCTCTCCTTGACAACCCACCTCCGCTCCTGAAATGCTTGCATTTTGTTTTACGATTGTTCCTATTAAACCCGCAGTAGCTAAAGCTCTTAAAATCTTATGATCGGTAAAATTATGTTGCGTTTTAAGATAATAAAGAACGCCCGGCAAAACTCCACAACTGCCACAGGTTGGAGCGGTTACAATTAAACCCCCGGCAGCGTTTTCTTCAGAAACTGCTAAGGTGTATGCAAATAGTATTGCACGTTTTTGCAAAGTTCCCTTGTAAGCATTAGCTTTTACGTGTAATCTAGCTGCCTTACGTGGCAATTTCAGAGATCCAGGTAAAACACCCTCATTCTCTAATCCCCGATGAATGGCATCTTGCATTATTTCCCACACTTTTCCCAAATAGTCCATTACATCTTTCTCGTCATATTTTTTGACAACCTCCCACATTGTAAGACCGTTGGAGTTACAGTATGCCAATAAGTTATGCATATCCTTAAACGGATAACGCTCGTTACCTTTTTCCGCTTCCGATGTTTCATCAACAATTGCTCCACCGCCTATGCTGTAAGCTGTCCAACTGTCGATTGCCTCATTGGCTTCGTTCAACGCTTCAAATAGCATTGCATTTGGATGTCGTGGAAGAAAAACATCAGGTTTCCACACTATTTCTATCTCTTTTCCAGCATCTTTAAAGACTGTAATAATGGCGACATCTGTTAAGTGCCCCTCACCTGTAGCTGCAAGGCTTCCATAAAGAGTAACTCTATATTTATGTGCATCTCCACATCTTTCAAGAAACATTAGCGATGCTTTGCGTGGTCCCATAGTGTGGCTACTTGACGGACCATTGCCAATTCGATATATTGATTTGATACTTTCCATATATTATAAATTTATTGCAAATTTGGCAAAAATTTTCGATATTTTGCATGCTTGCGTTTTTCTGTTTAAGAACACATATGAAAAAATGGGTGTTTATATTTATGGGATTATTATGCACAGCAATAGGTATTGTTGGAATATTTGTTCCGCTTCTGCCTACAACCCCTCTGCTATTGGCTGCAATATTCTTTTTTACGCATAGCTCCCCAAAGTTAAAAGAGAGAATTTTTAGTTGCAGGATATTAAAAAAGTATGTAGAGCCCTATATTAACAACCAACCTGTTCCGAAAACAACAAAAATTCGCACTATAATGTTTCTATGGTTGGCTTTGTCAATAAGTGCAATATTTGTCTGTCACAAATGGTGGTTACTGCTAATATTACTTGCTGTTGGAATTGGAGTTACAGCACACATTGCGAAATTAAAGTAACTGGTCATTTTTTAACTCTGACTGCTTTTTACGTGGCAATTTATTGAAAACCAAATCATAAGAGTGGTCGATTAATTCAACAATCAATTTTTTAGGAACTGAGCCGTCTATGAAAATCATATTCCAGTGCCTTTTATTCATGTGATATGCAGGCTGAATGGAGTCGTATTTCTCGCGCAGTTCTACAGAACGTTCCGGTGAGCATTTTAGAGAAATTACCAGCCTAGGTTCGTCCAGCGGTATCATAGCAAACATTTTTCCGCCAACTTTGAAGATTAAAGTAACATCGTCAAATGGAAATTCTTCTGTAGTGAAGGGCTTTTGAATACAGTACTCGCGTATTGTTTCTACATTTAATTCGTTGATTATCATAGCTTTTTATCTAAATAAACATACTATTGTTTAAAAGTAAACTCACGGTATAAATCAAAACAGACAATCATTTTGCGGTAATACCATTAAAAAAATTTATTTTTGCATAATTATATATCAACAACGCAAATTACAGAAAATTTATTTAACATTAAACTTATATCAAAAACAATGAGAACATTTTTTTCAATATCCATACTCTCTACAATGCTATTAGTCAGTTCCTGCATTGGAGGCGAGACCGAACCACAAATAAAAGGGTCGATTTATGAAGGTGGGGAAAAAATAGTTTATTTGCTCGATTTGTCGAAAAAAGGCTCAAAACCTGATAGCGTACAACTATCAGTTAACGGTGATTTTCAATTCTTTGTGGATATTGAGGAGCCTAAAGATTTACTTTTGTATTTCGACCAGGAGAATTATTTAAGACTACTACTCTTACCCGACGAAACAGCTATAATAACAGCTGATGCCGCCGATTTACTGGCAACATACAGAGTTGAAGGAAGTCCTCATTCAGAAATATTACGTGAAGTTATGTATGCCAATTGGCTCGACAATATCATAATAGATAGTCTTAACATGGTATATAAAACCAACGAGAATAGCCCCAGACTGCTTCAAATAATGGAACAGCTGAACTCTGAAGCAATCGTAATCAGAGATAAACAAAGAGCTTATTTAGAATCAGTTATAAAAGAGAATAAATCATCGTTAGTGTCATATGTTGCGCTATCAATGCAACTTGGAGTAAATAAGCTATTTAACCCAACTGCTGATTCACAATGGTTTAAAATGGTGGACTCTATGGTAAATGCTGACTTTCCTGAAACAACAATTGCAAACACCATAAGAACCTTTGTCGAAGCCAATGAAACCCGTATAAAAAACAATCTTACAGCTGAACAAAGATTGGAAGTAGGTAGCGTCGCTCCGGAAATATCATTACCAAATGTAAATGGCGACACTCTCAAACTCTCGTCACTACGTGGCAAGTACGTACTTATCGACTTTTGGGCATCTTGGTGTAAGCCTTGCCGGCTAGAAAATCAAAATCTCTTGAGAAATTACAACATATTCAGATGGCGAAATTTTGCTATTTATCAAGTGTCGTTAGACAAAGATAAATCGGAGTGGCAGAAAGCAATACGAGCAGATTATTTAAGCTGGGCAAACGTCAGTGATCTAAAATTTTGGGACAATCAAGCAGCAAAAGATTACAACATAGAGGGAATACCTTCAAATTTTCTAATAGATCCACAAGGAGTAATAATTGCACGCGATATATACGGCGATGAGTTGACTAAAAAACTCCGAGAAATTTTCCCATATATTCCTCGTAAAGTTGTTGAACCAACAGTAAGCACAGTGTCAGAATAGAATGCAGCGTTAAATGATAGAAGAGAAAAAAATATATTTTGCCTCTGATGCACATTTAGGCTTTCCAAGTCTCAAAGAAGGAAGAGAACGCGAAATGATTTTTGTTTCGTGGCTCGATTCCATAAAAGATGACGTTAGAGAGCTGTTTCTATTAGGTGATATTTTCGACTTTTGGTTTGAATATAAACGTGTGGTTCCTCGTGGCTACACGAGAACTATTGGACGCTTAGCCGATTTTACTGACAGAGGCATAAAAGTACATTTTTTTACAGGAAATCACGATCTATGGATACGCGACTATTTGACCACGGAGGCTGGGATTATTTTACATCGCGAACCATTTATTACCGAGTTTTCCGGCAAAACATTCTATTTAGCACACGGAGACGGATTAGGGAAAGGCGACAGAGGTTACAAAGTACTTAAATGGATATTTACAAACCGTGTTCTACATTGGCTTTTCTCACGACTACATCCAAACTTTGCACTTTGGTTGGCACATAGCTGGAGCAACAAAAGTCGCTATGCTAAAGGTGTTGTAGCCGACACCTTGGACGAAGAAAACGATATTTTACTAAATTTCGCCAAGGCGATAGAAAAAGAACAACACCACGATTATTACATTTTCGGTCATCGCCACCGACCTATTGATATGACTATTTGCAACGATAGAGCACGGTTTATTAACCTTGGTGATTGGCTCACACTATTTAGTTATGGTGTTTTTGATGGTAAAGAGTTTTACCTAAAATTTTACGAAAAACAATAAACTTGCATTGTTGCATTAAACAATTAATTATATTGCCATTATTAGATACAAAAAATCAAAATAGGTTTGTCTCAATCATACTTTTTTGATAAAATAGACCAAATCATACGTAAACCTTACCTTTCGAACTGATTTTTAATGTATCTTTGTTATGCTCAATTAATAGGAGAACACTTTCCAATGGAACACGACGATATACTTGAATTTATTAATAACGCTAAAATCAACAATTTGCGAAGTATTGACCTGTCAAACAGGGATATAACAGAAATACCACACGAAATTGGCAAACTTACCGATCTTGAATATTTAGATTTTAGCTACAACAAAATATCAAACTTACCCCCTGAAATTGGGAACCTCACTAACTTAAAGAGTTTACTGTTGATGAAAAACGAAATAGACGTTTTACCACCAGAAGTTGGCAACCTCAAAAAATTAAAACTTTTAGATGTTAGTCATAACCGTATTACAGAACTCCCACAAACAATGGGCTCTTTAACAGAACTTAAAACATTAGATGCAAGCTACTGTTCTATTCGCACTCTTCCTGTGTCATACAACGAATTGCCGAGTTTGAAGGAGTTATATCTGGAAGAGAATCCCCTTGCATCTCCTCACGATAAAATTGCAGATAGACTTTATGCCTCTATGCACTTTCTGACGTAAGAAAAGAAAATTTCGGGGTCGGAGAAAGTTACATTTCACGTTTTTAACATAGCTGCAATAAGAAAAAGCAGCGAAACAAAATTAAGTTAAAAGTCAAAAAAGCGGTCACTTCGATAAACTTAGTAACCGCTTTTTACTTATAAATTTATAAAATTTTAACCCTTTATCAATCTTTGAACTTCGCTGACAAAAACTCTCTATTTAAACGTGCGATGTTAGCAATAGTAATACCTTTGGGACATTCAGCCTCGCAGGCTCCAGTGTTTGTACAGTTTCCAAATCCAAGTTCGTCCATTTTTGCAACCATTGCTTTGGCGCGCCTTGCAGCTTCAGGTTTTCCTTGAGGAAGTAGTGCCAAGTGCGATACTTTTGCCGACACAAACAACATTGCCGAAGCATTTTTACATGCTGCAACACACGCACCACAACCAATACATGAAGCGGGATCAAAAGCAAGTTCGAAATGGTGCTTATTTACAGGAATGGCGTTTGCGTCTTGGGCTGCACCAGCATTTACAGATATAAATCCACCTGCATACATGATTTTTTCAAAAGCTTTACGATCAACTATTAAGTCCTTGATTACAGGAAAAGCTCCTGAACGCCATGGTTCTACAGTAATGGTGTCGCCATCTTTAAACTCACGCATGTAAAGTTCACAAGTTGTGATTTTTCCTAATTTGCCGTGTGGGTGTCCGTTTATATACAGGCCACAACAACCGCAAATACCTTCGCGACAATCGCTTTCAAATGCAACAGGCTCCTTGCCTGCTTCAACCAAAGTACTATTAAGATAGTCTAACATTTCAAGGAAAGACATTTCTACAGAAACGTTGTCTAGATTATAGGTTTCAAATCTACCTTTGGCTTTAGCATTTTGTTGTCGCCATATTTTAAGTGTGATATTCATTTTTTAACTGTTTTTATATTTTTTAGAAATATCCAATAAAACTAATTATACAATTATTTATAACTTCTCTCTTGCAACTGAACATATTCAAACTTAAGTTCTTCTTTATGCATCACAGGCTCTTGTTCCTTGCCCTTATATTCCCATGCAGCAACGTATGCAAAATTTTCGTCATCGCGTTTGGTTTCTCCTGAATCAGTTTGGCTCTCCTCGCGGAAGTGCGCACCGCAGCTCTCTTTTCTGTTAAGAGCATCATGACAAAGTAGTTGCGACAACTCGAAGTAATCAGCAACGCGACCAGCTTTTTCCAAATCTTGGTTAACTCCTTCAGCCGTGCCAGTAATTCTCAGGTCTTTCCAGAACTCTTGCTCAAGTTCTTTTATCAAAACTAAAGCCTTTTTTAAGCCCTCCTCGTTACGATACATACCACAGTAATCCCACATGATTTTTCCCAAACGCTTATGGAATGATGTTGCCGTTTTGGTTCCTTTGACATTCATTAAACGTTCTACTTTATCTTTGACCTGTTTTTCTGCCTCTTTAAACTCGGGCAACTCATTTGATATTCTGGGCACACGTATCTGATCTGATAAATAGTCGGCAATTGTGTATGGTAAAATAAAATATCCATCTCCTGCACATTGCATTAACGAGCTTGCTCCCAGACGGTTAGCTCCGTGGTCAGAGAAGTTGGACTCTCCAATTGCAAATAGACCAGGAATTGTTGTCATAAGGTTATAGTCAACCCATAATCCGCCCATGGTGTAGTGTCCCGCTGGATAGATACGCATTGGGGTATTGTACGGTGATTCGCCTATAATTTTTTCGTACATCTCGAACAAGTTGCCATATTTCCCTTCGATAGCTGATTTTCCTTGCTCTTTTATTGCATCACGGAAATCTAAATAAACCGATAAGCCTGACTCTCCTACTCCATAGCCTGCATCACAACGCTCTTTGGCGGCACGTGAAGCTACGTCGCGTGGAACAAGGTTTCCGTAAGATGGATAACGTCTCTCGAGATAGTAATCGCGCTCATCTTCAGGGATATCGTTTGGATTACGTTTATCGCCTTTTGTTTTGGGAACCCAAACTCTACCATCGTTTCTTAGCGACTCACTCATCAGAGTTAGTTTTGCCTGATAATCGTTAAGAACAGGTATTGATGTCGGGTGTATTTGTATAAAACTTGGGTTTGCGAAATAAGCACCGCGCTTGAATGCGCTCCATGCTGCTGAACCGTTGCTATTTATCGCTAATGTCGACAGATAGTAGATTGTTCCGTAACCACCTGTTGCCAAAACAACTGCATGTGCTGAGTGTCTCTCTATTTCGCCTGTTACAAGATTTCGTGTGATAATTCCACGCGCTCTCCCATCAACCACAACTAAATCTAACATCTCTTGACGTGGATACATCGTAACAGTTCCAGCTTGTATTTGTCGTGCTAAAGCCCCATATCCACCTAAAAGACAGTGTTGTCCGGTTAACCCTTTAGCATAAAATGTGCGACTTACTTGTACCCCACCAAACGAACGATTATCTAACAATCCGCCATAATCGCGAGTAAATGGCACTCCGATAGCGGTGTAGTGGTCGATAACATCATTGCTAACCTCAGCAGCCCTGTAAACATTGGCTTCACGTGCACGATAGTCTCCACCTTTTATCATATCGAAAAAGAGACGGAATACACTATCACCATCGTTTTTATAGTTTTTTGCAGCGTTGATACCTCCTTGTGCCGCAACAGAGTGCGCCCTACGTGGCGAGTCTTGATAACAGAATACTTTTACGTTGTATCCCATTTCACCAAGCGTTGAGGCAGCGCCCGAGCCGGCTAAACCTGTTCCGACAACAATAATGTCTAATCTTTTTCGGTTTGCAGGGTTAACAAGTTTTAATGATGCTTTATGTTTTGTCCACTTCTCGGCTAATGGACCTTCAGGTATTTTTGAATCTAATTTTGACATAACTTAATGTTTTTAAATCTTTTAATTAACATAATGCTTACACACATTGTTGAAATAGTCTGAAGTAAATTGGTATTATTGCAAATCCTGTTGCAACAACAACTGCAAATATCAATGCGATGGTTTTTAGACGTGGCAACCAAATATCATTGTTAAATCCTATACTTTGGAAAGCCGACCAAAACCCATGTGTTAAATGAAGTCCTAGCAGAATAGCACCCGCAATATACAATAAGCTGTATACCAGACTGCCTTTAAATAACGATGATACCAAAAGATAACTGTTTTTCATTGTCTCGCCATTTACAACAATATCACTATAAAGTGGATCTCCTGTAAATTTCATTTTAATAAAGAAATTCATTAGGTGTAGCACTAAAAACACAGCTATTAATCCACCCAAAATGAACATATTACGTGATGCCCACGAAACACCAGCAGCAGTTCGCGATTTTGCATACCCTTTAGGTCGGGCTAACAAATTCTGAATTGTAAGGGTAATTGTGTATGCAATGTGTATTAAAAAACCAATTGCCAACACCGGCTCAACAACTTTTATTATCGGGTTTGTTCCCATAAAATTAGCAGCGATATTATACATATCACCCGTATCGTCTATCACAAGCATTAAATTTACGGTTAAATGAACCGTAATAAATGCCATCAAAAAAAGACCCGATAGCGAAACCACAAACTTTTTCCCTATCGATGAAGTTAGCAGAAAGTTCTTCATAAATTTCAATTTTACGATTTATAGTTTATTAATTCTTTATTTCACATTATCACATATACCCAAGAACTATGCCTTTTTATGTGGTATTATTATATAATGTCAAAAATCTATTTCTTAATTAAATTTTGGTGTTTTGGTTTGGCGCAAATATATACAAAAAGCGCAAACAAAATTGCTTTTATAATCTGTTTGCAAACATATACAATAAATGCTTATTACAGCATTCTAAACAGCTAAAGAAAAATTAATTTTCTTCGCATTTTTGCTTAGAAAAACAAATAATTCTCCGCAAAAGTCATACTTCATATACAAAAACATTGCTAGACCTAATTATAATACAGACAAATTTCTTTCTTCCGATAAACCAATCGCTCAAAAGCAAAAGAGCAAGAGTGACATATTTGTCACTCTTGCTCTTAAACTTGAGTTTAACAACAATCTTAGTAAATACTAACTACCAATGACTAATGATCATGATCATGGTCATGGTCATGTTCAATTCCTTCTGCTCGGGTTTGATGAACTGTTCCACGTGCATGCTCAGCAGGTGCATAGATCGAATAAAGTTTCAGCGGCTTGTCACCAGTGTTTTTTAAGTTGTGCCATTTTCCAGCAGGGATAAAGAGTGCAAAATCATCTTTTACCTCACGCTCAAAATCTAGATTATCTTCTGTATCTCCCATATACACAATTCCTTTTCCTTCTTCCACTCGAATAAACTGGTCGGTCTGGGTATGAAGTTCTAAACCAATATCCTCGCCTGGTTGTAAAGTCATTAAGGTCATTTGAATAAAATTGCCTGTCCAGAAAGCCGTACGGAAGTTTACATTTCTGCTCGTTACATCCTCGATGTCAAAAACGATAGGTTCTGCACCATAATCCACTAACTCTATCTGTTCAGTTAATTCATTGATATCAACCTCTATTGTTTCAGTTTTTGGATTACCACAGCTGGCAATAAAAATTGCAACGGAAATTAAAAATAAAGTACTTTTTTTCATGCTAATAAAGATTTATAAATTTGATTGCTACTATCTATTTATGTATTAAAAATGAGAACAAGGTCTTAATGTCCAGGTTTATCCTGATTTGTAAAGATAGTAAATTATTAATTGCTAATTGAGTATGCTCGATTTATTTTTTTAATTAATCTTTTGACAAGCACATTACTTTTCGTATCTTGGCACAAAGATTTTGAGATATATGAAAGCACTTTTTTCTGCAGTATTTGCTTTAGTGTCAATAACCTCGGCTTTTGCGATTCATCCACCTGATAGTCTTTTAAGATTGTCATTGAAAGGTAAAAACACCTACGAACAAGTAAATCTTATGTGCGAAGCTGCTGTGTGGTGGCGCGATAAAGGTTCGTTTGACAGTGCTCAGGCTGTTTTAAATCAGGCTATGACGCGTGCTAAGGAGAAATCCGATTCGGCTTCAGTAGGATTGGTATATTATCATCAAGGTGGCGTAAACTGGCGCATGGGACAGTACGAAGATGCACGAATAAGTTATCAAAAAAGCATTAGTATAAGACAAGAACTCTCAGACGATTCCGGCGCAGCCTCTTCATATATCAACCTTGCATTAGTTCAACGCGATATAAGTAATTATGATGCTTCGCTGCGGACACTCAGAACTGCAAAGGAACTGTATCAGGAACTGAATGACAGTAGCGGATTAGCAGATGTTTTAACACTTTCGGGCGGTGTTTTCCTTAGACTGAACAATTACGACAGTGCCTCAAGCAATTTTCACAATGCCCTATCAATCAGACACTTCATGTCTGACTCATCTTCAATAGCATCAAGTTTTACTAATTTAGCCACGCTATATAAAACCAAAGGCGATTTTGACAGCTCGGTTTTTTATTTCAATGAGGCTCTATCCCTACAAAAGCGATTGGGGAACAAGTCAAATATCGCTTTTACCTACCTAAGTCTTGGCGGCTTGTACTGGGAAATGAAGGATTATCACAACGCCATAGACAACTATATTGAAAGCCTGAGGATATACGAAAAAGGCTCTGACAAAATACAAACAGCTTTGGTGCTAGAAAACATCGGGCTTATTTATCGCGATTTAGGCAACATTGACCGTTCGCTTGAATATCACAACTCAGTCCTTGAGATATACAAATCAATCGGAAACCCTCTGCGCGAATCTATTGCACTAAATTTTATCGCCGGAGACTATTTAACTGCAAAAAATTATACAAAAGCTCTTGATTATTACAAAGCATCGTACACTATTCGCGAACAACTGAACAACAAGCAGTTAATGGCTGCAACATGTAACAGTTTAGGTATGGTGTATAAAAACTTAGATATATCTGACAGCTCCCACTTCTACTATTTCAAAGCCTACGATTTATATACCGATTTAGGAGATTTGAGAAATCAGGCAGCAACGCTGAACAATATTGCCAATTTGAAATGGAAAATTAACGATGTCGATTCCACAATGTACTATTTTAAAATGGCTTTAGCATCTCGCCAATTGATAATGGACGTACAGGGAGAGGGCTACACTATGTTGCAGTTTGGACAGTTCCTAATGGAAAACAAAAAGAACAAGCGTGCCTACGATATGGCTATAGGAGCATTTAATATATCCCAACAAATAAATGACTGGACACTTAAAAAAGATGCAAGTCTACTGCTTAGTAAATATTTTGAAACTGTCGGAAATTACAAACAAGCACACAGCTATTTTAAACTGTACAACGAATCGCAAGAGGCACTGAACCGAGATGAGACTATTAAACGGATCGCCGATATGGAGATTCGTTTCGAACACGAAAAACGAGTTCAGGCACTTGAAAGAAAACAGTTTGAGATAGAGTTAAAAGACTCGGAAATTAAACAAAAAAACCAACGCTACTACTATATGTTGGGGGCACTGGTTCTACTAATGGGCTTGGTTGTCACAGTTTTTATTGCTTGGCGACAAAAAATTCGTACAAACAAAATATTAAACCTACAAAAGCAAGAGATAGAGGCTCAACGGGATCAGATAAGCAGTCAAAACGAAAAAATAACCGACAGCATTGTTTATGCAAGCAGAATACAAAAGGCTATGCTTCCACCTGAATCGGTTATAAACAATCTTTTCCCGGATCATTTCGTGTTTTTCAAGCCACGCGATGTAGTTAGTGGCGATTTTTACTGGGTGCACAGCGAAAATAATTATCGTGTTATTGTCGTAGCTGATTGCACTGGACACGGCGTTCCAGGTGCTTTTATGAGTATGATGGGCGTATCTCTACTAAATGAGCTTACAGGTCAATATTCAAGTTTCGATGCCGCAAAACTATTGGGAAGCCTTAGAGAAAAAGTCCGTATCAACTTACATCAAACCACATACACCGACGGCAGTAGCAACGACAGCATAGACATGGGGATGATAATAATTGAAAATTCTACCAACAAAGCATGCTACGCAGGAGGTAATATTCCACTTTGGGTATATAGAGACAAAACCCTAACAACATACAATGCTGATAGAATGCCAATTGGAATACATATCGGAGAAGAAATGTCTTTTACAAATAATTTTGTTCAGCTTCAAAAAGGGGATACAATTTTCATGTTTTCAGACGGTTTCCCCGATCAATTTGGTGGTACAAGAAATAGAAAATTACTAGTTTCGGGGTTTAAAAAAATAATCGAGTCTATAGCTGAAACTGATATTGAAAAGCAAGCCACACTGCTTGAGAAAAACTTACAAGAGTGGAAAAAAGACACAAGACAAATTGATGATATTATTGTGTTAGGCGTAAAAATTTAGTCGGAAAAAATATTAAGTGACAAAAAGAAACATGCAAGAAAAAAACACGATACTGGTAATCGATCAAGAGTATTCGGTCGGCAACATCATTTTAGACTTAGTTAGAATACGTTACAGAAATGTACGTGCCGTTTGCTCAAACGACACAGTTCAAATCGAAAAAATATTGACAGACGAACCGTTATGCCTAATATTTATTGATCATAAAATAGCTAAACAATCTAAGAACAGCATTACGCAAACGTTAATCAATAATAACAGGAACAATGTTCCCATTATATTATTATCGACAAAAAACTCAGCCAAAAATACAAGTGCTGTAACAATCGCCGATACCATAGATAAACCTTTTAAGCCTGCAACACTATTTCTGATAATAGATAAGTATGTGGATAATATTAATTCTGATGGTATTGCTTCTAAAGAATTTACAACTCCTGTATGGGCTGACTTTGAACATATTGACCTAAAAATAATGTTCGAAACTTACTCAAACGAAAGAGAAAAGGTTATAAAAATTTTGAAACTGTTTCCAGAAAGCATTAATCCTCAATTTGCAAAAATAGATACACTTATAAGAAAAAGAAGAGCAGCTTTGCTAATTCAGGAGTTTATGTCAATTCGATCATCATTTCTATATTTCGCAAAACCAGATACAATATCAAGCATTGATAAAATCATAGGGCATTTAGAAAACAATCATATGGAAAATGTATCGGCCGAATATCAAAACCTACTCAAATTTTGGTCGAATATAAGTGCCGAAATTGATGAATTAATACTGTAACAAATGGCCCGTTATCTGCTATATATTTTATTGATAATTGCAAATTTATGTAGAGCTGAAGACACTGATACTCTTCAATATAGCATTACAGAACCCGATAAGTATAAATCAGTAAATCAATATCTCAAAATGGGATTAACGTTTGCTGACAAAAAAAATGATTCGGCTCTATACTACTTTAACAAAGCAACCGAATTGGCAAAAGTATCGGCAGACACCAATACCATTATCAACACCAGTTTAGTAGAAATAAAATATTTAGAAGAGTTTGGCAAATATGCTGATGCTCTACAATGCGCCGAAAGCGTTAATAATTATTTGAATACAACAAAGTTAAACTCATCAATAATTGAATTTACAAAGACTAAAGGACGACTATATTGGAAAAACAGAGATTGGACAAAAGCTAAACTTGAATTCCAACGACTTAGGAATCTTGCAAGAAAGATATCAGACAAAGAGACCGAAGCCGTTGCAATTAACAATATAGGTTTGATTTTTAGCGAAACGGGCAATTTAGATTCTGCGTTGAGTTATCATCATCAATCACTTTTGATTTATATGGACTTAAAGTCATATAAAAACGTATCATCAACATATAATTTGATGGGAAACGCCTGTCTGCGACTTAACAAATACGATGAGGCAATAAATAATTACTACGAATCAAATAAATATGCGGCTCAGGCTGGCGACTCTGCTGGTATTGCCCGCAGTTTGAGCAATTTAGCCAAAGCGCAAACAAGAAGTGGAAATACCGAGAAAGCTATATCAAACCTAAATCAGGCTCTAAACATTTGGAAATCGTTAGGCAATGACGCTAATATAGCAGTAATATACAACGAATTAGGTTCAACCTACAGAAATATAAACAACTACACACGTGCACTTGAAAATTTTCAGCATGCGTTGCAAATAAGACGTAATATTGCTGATATTCAGCAGATTGCAGCAACATTAAATAATATCGGAACTATTTATAAAGATATTAATATGCCCGAAACAGCTCTTGAGTATTACGAAGAGGCACTTACAATACATCAAAACTTATCGAACGATGCTTTAATTGCTCTCAGTCTCAACTACATAGGCGGTGTTTATTATAAAAAAGGACAATACGACCATGCCTTAGATTACTACCTTAGCGCATTGGGATACTGCGAAATAATTGGCGATAAAATTGAAAATGCACGCATTTTAAACAACATTGCAATGATGTATAAAAACTTAGGCAACTACAACATGTCATTGGAATATTACAAAAAATCGCTTGAGCTATATCGCCAAATTTCAGATCATAAAAGAACATCGGATATTATCAATAATATTGGTAATCTGTATCTTACACAAAAACTATACAAGGAGGCAAAATCATATTTTTTACAGTCACTACGAATAAGAAAAGAGATAAAAGACTATAAAGGAGTAGCACAAACCAATTACGATTTAGCTATTGCCGAAGCAGAAAATCACAACATAACTCAAGCGATAACTTATTTACAATCAGCTTGGAATGAAAAGAGAGTTGATTTGAGTCACGAAATGAGACGTAATATTGCGCTAAAGCTCTCAGAATTATACGAAAGAAGATCGAATTTTAAAAGTGCATTGCTTTATCGTTATGAATATGAAGCGTATAATGATAGTCTTATAAATCAGGATCTTGTTCTGAAACTTACTGAAGTAAAAACCCAATATGAAGCTGAAAAATTGAACTTTGCACGTCAGTTAGAGACAGAAAAGAAAGAAGCCGAAATAAAAGCAATAGTAAAAGAACAAAAAATGCGCGAAACTGCACTTATTAAAGAAAACCGATTAGAAAAATCTATCAGAAATCTCTTTATTTTACTTACTGTTGCAGCAATTGTTATAGCTATATTGCTTTTTTCACGTTATAGAGTTAAAAATAAGATAAATCTGAATCTGGAAAGTACAAACAAAAATCTTAACACCCTAAACGCCCAATTGGAAGAGAGTAAAAAAAATATCGAAAAAGTACAAAACACTAAGGATAAACTAGTTAACATTATAATACAAAATATTAAGCTTCCTTTTTTTGCAATGCTTCACAACGCCGAAATACAGTCAGCTAAAAGCTCTGAGAACAAATCAGACAATACAATACCAGCATTTATCCAGTCAACATCAAGCATTTACAATCAAATAGAAAACACATTGAATTGGGCAAAACTTCAAAAACATTCAATTGAACTATATCCCGAAAGAACAAATATTTATCAGTTAATTGACGATATCACAAGCCTTTACAAATATTTATCTGACTTAAAACAAGTAGAGATAAAAAACTTGATTTCCAAAACTTTCTGTTTCAATTGCGATCCGGTAGCAGTTTCAATCGTGTTCAGTAACTTGATGTGGTACAGAATGCAATCAGCAATTGAACATGGTAAAATAACAATAAAATGCACTAACAGCGACGATTCAATAATAATTTCTATATTTGACAATGGAGACCCGAACGAAAATAAAAAAATTGCACGGTTAATAAATATTGATGGCGATCTGGACATAGAAGACCGCGATGAGTTGTCGGAAACAGAAAAACATCTATTTTTTTGTTTAGATTTTGTAAAACTATGGGGAGGAAAACTTAATTTTGAGGTCTCATATAACAATGAATCAAAAATTGATTTTTTAATTCCAAGTGAAACAAATATAACAACCTAATTATAAGACATATAAATCTCATGCAGTTATAAAATGACGGATACAACGAATTAACGTATAAATTGATTATGAGACACCTGCTTTTATTTATAATTTTCACAATATCGCTACAATCGGGTTATGCGGAGCTAAAAGACAGCATTCCTGAAGAAGGCATAGAGCGTGTAATCGCATTAAATGACTTAGCAAAAGAATTTCTTGATTCTGACCCTGATAAAAGCCGTGAATATTCAATAAAAGCAAGGGATTTGGCAAATGCTTTGGAAGAGTATCACGAACTGTCTAACGCACTGAACTACATTGGATTATCATACTATAATCAAAAACAATACAACGAGGCAATTAGCTTTTTTCAACAGGCTTCGCGAGTATCATTAAGGCTTGGGGCACGAGATAAAGCTGGTAATATTTTTCAAAAAATTGGAATGTCATACATTCTTTTGAAAGATTATCCGAAAGCAATTTTTTACTATCAGCAAACAGTACGGATTTTTGAACAATTGGAACAAGATGACCATGTGGCAGAAACATATTTTGATCTTGGAGTAGTCTACTTTCTTGCTCGCGAATATTCAAACTCGATAAATGCGTTGAACTCAGCTTTAAAGTTCTACGCAAAATTAGACAATCAACGAGGTATAGCACGAACTCACAGTCAGTTGGGAACAACATACGAAGAAACTGGAAATCTTAAAGAGGCGCTGTCGCATTTTCAGCAAGCACTTCAAATACAACAGCTTTTCCACAACAAAGATCAAATAGCATTTAACTTGAACAACATAGGACAAATTTATTTCAAGCTGAAGCAACTAGAAAAATCGAACGAAACTTTGGAGGAAGCCCTTAAGTATTGCAATAAGAATTACACAGAGCTTTATTCAAAAATTTTGCTTAATATCGGAAAGGTCAAATTCCTAAAGAGAGATTACAAAGCAGCAGAAAATGAGTATAATAAAGCTTTAGTTTTAGCTGACAGCATTAAAAACAACACACTATTAAGTGATATTTACCACAACTTATATCTTCTTCATATTGAAACTAATGACAGCCGCAGAGCACTGGAGAGTTATCAGAAATTCGTAACATTAAAGGACTCAACTGCAATTGAAACTCCGATAATTCAAACAAGAATTAAAACTGAATATGATGACAAATATGGGGATGTTTATGTTGCAATTTTTATTGTGCTAACTGCAATTATCATATGGCTAACTATTGTTATTATTAGAATTAAAAATCAACGCGATAAAGCTTTGGAAATTCTCCGCAAGCATAATATTGATGTTAGTAACGATTAGTAAAGACGGAACATGATCCGTTTTTACTCAATATACTTTGATATAGGTCAATAAATCATTGATAAATGAGCAAACATATTTACAATTTTATACGTATTATTACAAACTCAAATGATAAACTTTAATCCAAATAGAATGAGACGCTTATTAATTATCCTGACATTTGCCTTAATTCCTACAACAGGATTGTTTGCACTTGACTTTTACTGGAAAGGAGGAACAGGAAAATGGAATGATCCAACTATGTGGGAACTTCTAACAGCAAAATCTAATGAAGAAGTAATTCCATCAAAAACTGACAATGTATTTATCGATAAGTCTAACAGTCATATCTTTATTGACAACAATATTGAGGTTGGAAACCTATACTGGGAATCCGGAAAAATAACCGGAAAACCAGAAACTAAAATTTCATCATACGGAATAATTGAAATTGGGACATCCGTTGTTGATAATTTTGAAGGTGTATGGGTTTTAAAATCGGAAAAAAGAAGCACTATAAGATCTGATATCAAACTAAAAGGCTCAGTTCATATAGAGGCTATCGGAGAAGTTGTTTTGAACACTCCAATAAAAACATATTCTGATTTTGTGATTAAGAAAGGAAAGGTTACTATCAGCAGTTTAGTTGAATGTAATGTTTTAATTTTAGAGGAAAATGAAGCATATAACATCTTAATAAACAATGCCACTATTCGTAAAGACCATTTAGTTATTCGGGATAATCCAAATCGTAAGCTAAAAATTAACGGAATAAATCTTGAAAGAGTAACCCCAAGAGATGTAACAAGAGAAGGTGAGCTGGCAAAAGGAGAAGTCTATCACTTTTGCGATAATACAAATGCCCAATTAGTCTTAAAAGCAGCAAAAGAACCAAATGTTCCTCTACCCTATGTTAAATTTTTTGTGATTTGGTTTGATCAAAATCTTGTTGAACGAGGCACATTCACAGAAATACGCCCTACAAGTGGTCTAGAGGCAGTTGACTCTATAATTGTGCAATCTACTCATTCTCATACTCCAGACACCATAATATATTCTTATTGGCAAGTATCTTATCATGATAGCGCAAATGCCATAGACTTGCCCCCTGCTACCTATGATATAGAAGGTACAGGTAATCGCCACTATTTATCTGAAAACAGTGTATATACAGCATATTGTGACAGCATAGTTCCAGCTACAATTGGGAAACCTAATGGTGCTATATATATGAACAAGAATGGAGCTGCTCCAGTAAAATATTCAATAGTGGGTGAAACTAATCAGGATGGAGTGTTTGAAGGCTTGGTCGCGGGCACGTACAACGTCACAGTGACGAGTGATAGCTCAACATGTATTAAGGAAACTGTAATAAACAATATCATGGTTGGAGAAGTGGAGCTAAAAAACTTGACGGCAGTTCAACTAAATGCTTCTCCCAATGCATTAGTTAACGTTCCACACACCTCTTCTTTCATTATTTTTAACCAAGGATCTTATCTTGTTGCAGGGACACAATATACAGTTCAGCTACAAGATACAGCAAATACCGTATTGGCAACTGCAAGCGGAGTAGATATAGCTTCAGAAGCACAAGCTTCTATTGACATAACGTGGACACCAACAACAGCAGGAACTATTGGCATTAAAGGTGTTATCCTATATGCCGAAGATCAAAATCCTAATGATGACACCACTGCTATTGTCAACGTAACAATAACTCATCAAGAATATACTTTAACATTAGTTGCAAATCCAGCCAATGGAGGTACCGTAAACGATAACGTAAACGGCAACTACCAACAAGGCGAAAATATCACAGTGGTAGCCACACCTGCTGATGGATACTGCTTCATTAACTGGACAAAGGACGGAGTTGAAGTTAGTACTGATGCAGAATTTGTATATACAATGCCAAGCGAAAATGTTACTTTAACTGCTAATTTTGAAGTTACATATACTGTAACATTTAAAGTTTATTATGAGTTAGGTGGTCCAATCGAAGGTGCAACTATCGTAGTTAACGGAGAGACATTAACAACCGATTCCTTAGGAATAGCTACTATTAACTTACCTAATGGAGAGTATTATTGGATATTATCCATATCAGGGTTATCTGATACAGAAGGCTCGATTACAGTTAACAATCAAGATGTTGAGATATTTATTGAGGCTCCAGCGCAACATTTTGCAATTACTTTCCATGCAGAATGTGGTGGAGTACCACTTGAAGGAGTAGCAGTTAGTGTTGACGGTGATCTTGAGAGCGGAGAGTTAACAACTGACGAACAGGGTAATGCTACAATAGAATTAGTTAATGGAGACTACACTTATACCGCTACAAAAGAAGGATATAACGATTTAAATGGTTCGTTTGTAGTTAACGATGCTGAACAAACAATTACTCTAAATATGATTGGAATTGAAGGGTTGACAGAGAATTTTTTACGACTATATCCTAATCCAGTTGAAAGCATATTAACAATAGAACGTAACAGTAGCGACGAAGTTATTATTGAGCTATATAACATAGATGGTACACTAATCGGTACAACAAAAACCGATAATGCAACAACCACTATTAATGTTGGAACGTTAAACTCAGGTTCTTACTTTGTAAGAATAATTGGAGCTAACAAAACTATAGTACATAGGTTTATTAAGAGATAAGCTAAAACATTGAGAATAAAGAAAAAGGAGTCGTCTTTAAAAAAGACGACTCCTTTTTTTTTAAAAATTGCTTTTGATTTTTAACACAATAGCAAATTACTCATTGTTACTTGCATTTTCGCAGCTTCCTTTTGAGCGGCTTCAGCAAAGTCATCTGATTGAGAGGCATAAATAATTTGTCTCGAGCTGTTGACGAGCAATCCGCAGTTGCTATTCATACCGTGCTGTGCAACTTGATGTAAATCGCCACCTTGCACTCCAACGCCCGGAACTAAAATAAAATTATCGGGGACTATCTTTCTTATATCTGATAACATCTGAGCTTGAGTAGCACCTACAACATACATTAAGTTATCTTTAGTTCCCCATTTTAAACTCTCTTGCACAACTTGAATGTACAACGGGTTATCATTTTTCATATTTTTCTTCTGAAAATCATCGGCACCTTTGTTTGATGTTAGTGCCAACACTATTACCCATTTGTTACTATACTCAAGAAACGGTAAAACAGAATCAGAACCCATATACGAATTAACTGTAACAGCGTCAAAATCAAATGTTTCAAAAAATGTCTTAGCATACATTTTCGATGTGTTTCCAATATCACCGCGCTTAGCATCCGCTATCAGAAACATTGAAGGATAGTTATTACGAATATAATCAACAGTTTTTTCTAAACTTATCCAGCCGTTAATTCCGTTACATTCATAGAAGGCAATATTTGGTTTATAAGCAACTGTATATTTATGAGTTGCATCAATAATAGCTTTATTAAACTCAAAAATTGGGTCGTCATGCCTTTTCAGCGATTGCGGAATTTTCTCTAAATCACTGTCCAATCCGACACACAAAAACGACTTTTTGGCTTTTATCTGATTAACTATATCGCTGTAATTCATAAATCCTTATGGTTTGATGTTTTATAAATAACATTCTATTAATCAATTGCTAATTGATTAACGTATGCAACGTTCATAACGTAGAGACGGAGCATGCTCCGTCTCTACAACTTTTAACTATATCGTACTCTCGTTAAGTTTCTCCGCATTTTCCGCTACTTGCAGCTTCTCTATTATCTCATCAATATCCCCGTCCATAACAGCCGACAAATTATATAGTGTCAAGCCAATACGGTGGTCAGTAATTCTTCCTTGTGGATAGTTGTATGTTCTAATTTTAGCCGAACGGTCGCCAGTTGAAACCATTGTTTTGCGCTTTGAAGCCAATTCATCCATACGTTTCTGATATTCAATATTGTAGAGTCTTGTTTTTAGCTCGCGCATTGCCTTGTCTAAATTTTTTAATTGCGATTTTTCGTCTTGACAAGTCACTACAAGCCCCGTTGGAATATGCGTTAAACGTATAGCCGAGTATGTTGTGTTGACTGACTGTCCACCAGGTCCAGAACTGCAATAGGTATCTTTGCGTATGTCTTCATTTCTAATCTCAATATCAAAATCATCGGCTTCTGGTAAAACTGCAACTGTAGCAGCCGAAGTGTGTACCCTACCCTGGGTTTCCGTTTGCGGAACTCGTTGTACACGGTGTACTCCAGACTCATATTTTAAAATTCCATATACTCCGTTGCCTGTAACACTTGCTACTATTTCCTTGTAACCTCCTGATGTCCCTTCAGTTGTGCTGGTTACTTCAAGTTTCCAACCTTTTTGTTCAATAAACTTGCTGTACATTCTAAATAGGTCACCCGCAAATATACTAGCCTCATCGCCCCCTGTCCCTGCCCTGATTTCAAGAATGGCATTTTTGTCATCTTCGGGATCTTTGGGTATCATCAATATTCTGATTTTATCCTCAATTTGCGGTATCTGCTCTTCTAACAAATCTATCTCATCTTTTGCCATTTGACACAGGTCTTCATCTTTTTCCGTTGCCAAAAGCTCTTTCGAAGACTTGAGATTTGCCAAAGCATTTTTGTACTCTTTCCCTGTTTCAACAATGGGTTCGAGGTTTTTGTACTCTTTATTTAATTTTACAAATCTTTGCACATCGCTTATTACCGAAGGATCAGCAAGCTGCTGACCTATCTCCTCATACTTTAATCGAAGCGATTCTAATTTTTCAATAAGTGCCATATATGGTCTATTAAATATATTCTAATTTTCCAAACTCTGTTTCTATTGTTAGTTTGTTACCTTCTGACTTTGAACAGTGTCCTATAACCTTTGCTTCAAGATTGTAACTATCTGCAATATCAATAACTTGTTGAGCTGATTTAGGATTTACATATAGTTCAAAACGATGTCCCATATTAAAAACCTGATACATTTCATGCCAAGAAGCATCTGATTGTTCTTTGATTATTTTAAACAGAACAGGTATTTCAAACATATTATCCTTTACAACATGCATATTCTCAACAAACTTCATAACTTTTGTTTGCGCACCACCCGAGCAATGTATCATGCCGTGGATATCGGTTCTCATTACTTCGAGAATTTTTTTAACAACTGGTGCATATGTTCGTGTAGGACTAAGTACCAACTTTCCAACATCTAACCCAACCTCTTCAATCATTTGCGTAAGTTTAAGATTTCCGCTATATACCAATTCATTAGGTACTTGTGGGGCGAAACTTTCCGGGTATTTTTTAGCTAAGTATTTATCAAAAACATCGTGTCGAGCACTTGTAAGTCCGTTACTACCCATTCCCGAGTTGTATTGTGTCTCATAAGTTGTTTGCCCCGATGATGATAATCCTACAATTAAGTCGCCATCTTGAATATTTGCATTGTCGATTACCTGGTCTCTTCTAATCCTTGCTGTAACGGTGCTGTCAACAATTATTGTTCTTACAAGATCACCAACATCAGCCGTTTCTCCACCTGTAAAGTGACACGTAACACCATGCTGCCCGAGTTTTTCAATTACATTACTGGTGCCTTCAATAACTGCTTTTATGACCTCTCCAGGTATAAGATTTTTGTTCCTTCCAATGGTCGATGATACCAAAATATTGTCAGTTGCGCCAACACATAGTAAATCATCAATATTCATAATCAGGGCATCCTGAGCAATCCCCTCCCAAACAGACAAATCGCCTGTCTCTTTCCAATAAATATACGCAAGTGATGATTTTGTCCCTGCTCCATCAGCATGCATTATGTTGCAGTATTCAGGATCTCCCCCTAAAAAATCGGGTATAATCTTACAAAATGCTTTCGGATATAAACCTTTATCGATATTCTTTATAGCATTATGAACTTCGCTCTTAGACGCAGAGACACCACGTTGTCCATAGCGTGATTTATTTTGCATTTTTCAACTATTTTAAGTTTACAAAGGTAACCGATTTTTCTTTTTTTTCATACGTTTATAGTTTTTTCGTTTAAGATCGTATGGAACCTCTGATGATTAAAATAAAAAAGAGTCCATTTTCTGGACTCTTGATTATATGGTTAATACTTAAAAAATTTAACGTACTATAATTCTGAAGCACCTGATTCTTAATCTACATCTGACTGAGCTTCGGGGTCTTTATCTAAGTCAAACTCCATTAACAGTGCATTGTTCGGAACAACACTTCCTTTCTGCACATGTATTTTAGTGACAGTTCCATTTACAGTGCTTCTTATAACACTTTCCGTTTTCATTGCCTCAAGAACACAAAGTCCTGTTCCTTTTTTAATAACATCGCCCTCTTTTACCAAAACTTTCAAAATATTTCCGGGTAAGAACGATCTTAAAACTCTTGGATTTGGCAACTCATACTTCTTACGTTTTTCATACTTAGTGTGATAAAGGGTTTTATAAGCCACATCATCAATCACTAACGTTTTATATTTTACTTTTTCTTGTTCCATAATCGTGACTATTATAACGGAGGAGTTCCATGTTTTTTACGTGGTCGTCCGTCTGTTTTGTTAGCAGAAACCTCAATAGCATGAAGCAATATCTCTCTTGTGCGTTGTGGTTCTATAACTGCATCAATATACCCTTTTGAGGCTGCTGCGTATGGATTAGCAAACTTATCTTTATACTCTTTAATTTTCAATTTACGCATCTCTTCAGGCGATTCAGCAGCTGCAATCTCTTTTCTAAATATAATATTAGCTGCACCCTCAGGACCCATAACTGCAATTTCGGCTGTAGGCCAAGCAAATACAAAGTCTGCTCTTAGGTGTCGCGAGTTCATTGCTATATAACCTCCACCGTATGCTTTACGCAAAATAACAGTTATTTTTGGCACAGTTGCCTCACTATAAGCGTACAACATTTTTGCTCCGTGTCTGATAATACCAGCGTGCTCTTGATCAATACCAGGTAAAAATCCCGGCATATCTTCAATTGTAACTATTGGAATATTAAATGAGTCGCAATAGGTAATAAAGCGTGCTGCCTTGTCAGATGAGTCACAATCGAGAACGCCTGCAAGATAGAGTGGCTGATTTGCAACAAATCCTACTGTTTCACCATTAATACGTCCAAATCCAATTACTATATTTGGTGCAAAATGTTCGGCTATTTCAAAAAAGTCGCTATCGTCGACAATTGCCATAATAACCTCACGAACATCGTATGGTTGTCTGGTGTCCGATGGTACTATTTTCTCAATTTTGATATCTTTTCTGGGCTCTTTTGGAGGGAATGATCGCGCTTTTTGGCCATTATTCCAAGGAATGAATGTTAATAGCTTTTTAATTTGTTCAAAACACTCTAATTCAGACATTGCATAAAAGTGGGCATTCCCTGATATTTCGGCATGAACCTTTGCTCCACCAAGCTCTTCCATTGATATCTCTTCTCCAAGAACAGTTTTAATTACCTCTGGTCCTGTTATAAACATTTTCGAGATGTTTTCAACTACAAAGACAAAATCTGTTAATGCTGGAGAGTATACTGCTCCTCCTGCACATGGTCCTAAAATTACGCTAATTTGTGGGATAACACCTGATGCAAGAGTATTACGGAAAAATATTTCGCCATATCCTGCCAGTGAGTTAACTCCCTCTTGAATACGTGCACCGCCCGAATCATTAATCCCAATAAGTGGCATTCGCATTTTTAGCGAGTGGTCCATAATTTTAGTAATTTTTCTTGCGTGTGCAAAGCCAAGAGAACCTCCTTCAACAGTAAAGTCTTGCGCATATATACATACGGGTTGTCCGTATATTGTTCCTGTTCCGGTTATAACGCCGTCACCTGCCAAAACTTTGTTTTGCATATCAAAATCGCGTGCATCGTGCTGTACAAATAGGTCGTACTCTTGGAATGAGTCTTTATCAAGGAGTGCGAATATCCGCTCACGAGCAGTCATCTTCCCGCGTGCCTGCTGTTTGAGACTTGCCTCTTCTCCACCGCCGGCTTCTGCTATCGCTTTGCGTTTTAGCAGTTCATTTGTTTTCTGTTTTAATGACATATATTTGTTTTTTAGGTTAAAAAAAAAATATAGAATATCATGTGAAAAACGTTAACAATTTATTAACATTTTCATTGCAATATTATAAAACTTTTACCTGCCTGTGAAATTTTTTAATACTTATTTGACAAGTTCGAAGTTTATGCACCAGATACTCAACGCGATGCATATTTGTATAAAAAGAATGTAATGATCGCGTAGACAATGTTTGGTATCCATAGAGATAAAAACGGGTTAAAACCAGCATTTACAGCAAAAACCATTGTTATTTCCTGCATCAAAATATACGAAAATGCTAACGCAAGACCCAATCCAATATTGATACCTATGCCTCCGCGTTTCTTTTCTGAAGATATACATACCCCCATTATAGCTAAAATAATGGTAGAGAAAGGAAGCGCAAAACGCTTATGTTTTTCGATCTCATAAACAGCCACATTAGCTGTACCACTAAGTTTTTGTTTTTCAATAAATTCATTGAGTTCACGATAATTCATTGTCTCAACAATCTCGTCTCTTGAAGAAAAATCGCTTTTGTCGAAATTAACAAACGTTGTATCGAGGTAATCTCCCCATTCAACGTATTCTGATGTTGAATCAATTACTCGTATGTTATAATTGTGTATTGCCCATTTGTTTTTGGTAGAATCCCATTTAATATAATCGGAATTAATTTTTTCTTTAAGCTTCCTACCTTCAAATCGCTCTAACGAAAATCTGTATCCAATATCCATCGTTGTATTGTACGACTGCATATAAATAAATATCCCGGGTGAAATCTGACGATGTATGTCGTTGTCTCTATTCTGATATGGACTGCTTCTGCAATACTTCTCATCGAAGTCCATTCTTTTTATGTTTGCATGCGGTATAACCCAGTTAATTAATGTAAAGGATAGAAGTGTAAGAATTATTCCACCAACGAAATATGGTCTGAGAAATCGCCGATAGCTTACACCCCCACTCAAAATGGCAATAATCTCACTATGAGTAGCCATTTTTGAAGTAAAAAATATGACTGCAATAAAAGTGAAAAGTCCGCTAAAAAGATTTACAAAATATGGAATAAAGTTAACGTAATAATCGAATATAATGGCGTTAAGAGGTGCTTTGTTTTCTATGAAATCGTCAAGTTTTTCAGAAAGATCAAATACAACAACTAATATGACAATGAGACCTATTGCATAAAAATAGGTTGCCATAAATTTTTTTAGTATATATCTATCTAACTTGTTGAACATTTACTTGTCAATATTATACAAATATATTACAAACGTGCACTAACGCGAACAATTGTCTCTTTTTTCCACTCCTCAAATGTACCATTAATTATTTGTTCTCTAGCCTCTCTTACTAAATCTAAGTAAAACCTAAGATTATGAATAGTTGCTATTTGAAGACCTAGAATTTCTCTTGCTTGAAAAAGATGTCTTAAATATGCACGAGAAAAGTTTTGATCAACATAAGATTTGCCACTCGCATCAATAGGAGAAAAATCATTCTCCCACTTTTTATTTTTAATATTGATGATGCCGTCCCAAGTAAACAACATTCCATTTCTACCATTTCGAGTTGGCATTACACAATCAAACATATCAACACCTCGTGCGATACCTTCTATTATATTTGCAGGAGTCCCCACTCCCATTAGGTAACGAGGCTTTTCAGCAGGTAGAATATCGTTAACAACCTCTATCATTTCATACATTATTTCGGTTGGTTCTCCAACAGAAAGTCCTCCTATAGCATTACCAACTGCACCCATATCTGACACAAACTTTGCTGCATCTCTGCGCAAATCTGCAAACGCTGCACCCTGTACAATTGGGAAAATGTGTTGCTGATAACCATATAAAGATTCAGTACTTTTAAAGTGAGAAAAGCCTCTTTCCAACCATCTTTGTGTCAACATTAACGACTTTTTTGCATACTCTCTGTCGCAACCTCCTGGAGGACATTCATCTAAAGCCATCATAATATCAGAGCCGATAATACGCTGCTTTTCAACAACATTCTCAGGTGTGAAAAAGTGCTTAGATCCGTCAATATGCGAACGAAACTCGACACCCTCTTCACTAATTTTTCTCATATCAGAAAGCGAAAAAACCTGAAACCCCCCGCTATCTGTAAGTATAGGTCTTTCCCAATTCATAAATTTGGATAAACCTCCTGCCTGATTGAGAACAGTCATTCCCGGACGTAAATAGAGATGATATGTATTCCCCAATATTATTTTGGCATCAATATCGTGCTCTAAATCCTTTTGCAAAACAGCTTTTACGGTACCTAAAGTGCCAACAGGCATAAAAATTGGAGTTGGGATCTCTCCATGATGTGTGCGTATAATACCTGCTCTTGCGCCTACTGTTTTCTTTTCTGTTACTAATTCAAAAAACATGATTTACAGTGTATTGTACCTTTAACTGCTTGTAATATCAATTAATTTTGCTTGATTTAGATAAAGTCCACAAAGGTATATTTTTTTACTAAATTTTTCGAATGTTGATTTCTCTTTACAATTCTCACCAAATAGTGTACTATATCAATGAAAATAGCAAATTGTATTGCCTATTTGTACTATATTAGATATTAAAAAATCAAAAATCAATGATTTGACATAAATTTGAATTAAAAGCTATGTTTCATGATTTTTTTTATATTTTTGAGATTTGATTAGAAAATTATAATAAAAGGTAGTTATGCCATATTTGTAATTTGAGGTTATATATGTAGTCAAAAGTTTGAAATATAAACTATAAATAACAAATACTCTATTATTAATAAAAATTAAATTGTATCCAACGATTAAGTTGTATTTGAGTTAAGGTTCTGTATGGTTTCAATTGAGGAGAGCAATAGATTTATTTCAGCAATCAAGAACGTTTCGACATATGACTTTACGGATTATTCCGAAATGTCATTCCGTCGCCGTATCGATAAAATTCTCATTGATAACAGGATGTCTATTGACGAACTTATTCTCAAAGTATCAAAAGATAGTAACTTTTTAGAGAAAGTCATTCAGGGAATAACAGTAAATACTACTGAACTATTTCGTGACCCTGAATTGTGGACTACATTGAAATACAGAGTGCTTCCAGATTTTAAACAAAACAAATCAATTTTTATTTGGCATGCTGGGTGTTCGAGTGGACAGGAAATATACTCCATGCTTATTCTTCTAAACGAACTTGACATGTTTGATAGGGCCAAAGTTTTTGCCACTGACCTAAATACCGAGATGCTTGAAAAAGCTAAAAAGGGAGAATACAGATACAGATTTAACCTTAATTATTTAGACAACTTTGACAAAGTTATTAGAGAAAACCCATATAACTACGAGGATGTACGTGACGTTCCGTATGAAAAATACTTTGATATTGATAACAGTAAAGACTCTATAACTATGAAGCCTTTTTTAAGAAATAAGGCTATATATAGAAAACACGACTTAGTTAACGACAAAAATATTTTTTATTCAAAATTCGATATTATATTTTGTAGAAATGTTATTATTTACTTTAACAACAAGCTGCAAAATAGGGTTATTGAGATGTTTTCTAACAATCTTTACCGTGATGGTTATTTAATTTTAGGTGCACACGAAAGTATATTAGGTTCAATGGCTAACAATTTTGAAAGAACAAAAGGCATATATAAGAAAAAGTCATTCTAATTTATGATACACGACATTGGCATAGTTGACACAAAAAAAATTATAGCTGCAATAAACGATAAATATGATATCGATTTTAGTGGTTATGCACTTACTTCGTTTAAGCGTCGTATATTGAAAGTAATGAATGACAATAATTACTCATCAGTAGTTGACTTTATTAATCGTTTGGAGACCGACCCCAGACTGTTTGAAAAGTATCTCTCTGAAGGCTTAGTTGACACAACCGAAATGTTCAGAGATCCTTCATTTTGGAGAGATTTAAGAGATGTTTATTTGCCTGAACTTTTAAAAGCACATTCAAACATTAAAGTTTTAATGCCTGGCATTTCATCTGCAGATGACGTCTACAGCTTAATGATATTAATAAAAGAATCAAACCTTCAAGACAAAGTAAAAGTACTTGCAACCAGTTTAAGTCAATTAAGATTAGACGACCTGAACAACAACGTGTCATATGACATACGTAAAATGGAAAATTCTGAGGGCAATTATAAAAGATTTACAGATAGTAATGAAATTTCAAATTATTGTACTACTGAAGGTAATAGGGTAATAATGGACAGAACTTTACTTGAAGGTGTCGAAACAAAAAAACACAACTTCGTTCAAGATGATCCTATTCCAGGACATCACCTTATATTGTACAGAAACAGAATGATATACTTAAATGCAACTACCCAAGATACAGTTTGTCAAACACTTTTTGATAGTTTGGTTATAGGTGGCATTTTTTGCATAGGATCAAAAGAAAATATTGATAGTTCGCCAATTTCTCGAAAGTTAACATGCTTAAATCAAATAGAAAAAATTTACAAAAAACGTAGCGTATGATGTCAAATTATAGAGCAGTTATAATTGGTGGAAGTGCTGGAAGTTTTCAGGTAATAACACGAATATTATCATCATTACCTATGAACTATTCTTTGCCTGTTTTCCTGTGTTTACACAGGTTGAAGCATGTTAGATCTGGATTTGTGGAAGCTCTGAGTATAAAGTCAAAACTGCCTGTTGTAGAACCAGATGATAAAGATGCTATCAAACCTGGCATAATATATTTGGCTCCTGCTAACTACCATATGCACATAGAGTTAGGAAACAGGTTTTCATTATCAACTGAGGAGCCTGTTAATCATAGTCGCCCTTCAATTGATTTGTCTTTTATGTCGGCAGCATATAACTATAAAAGAAAGCTTGTGGGGATAATTTTATCAGGGGCAAACCGAGACGGAGCAGTTGGATTAAAAAAAGTAAAAGAAAACGGTGGACTAACCATTGTTCAAGACCCTGTAGAAAGCCAGGTTCCAACTATGCCAAATGCTTGTTTGCAAATTATGAGCGTTGATTATAAGTACTCAACAACGGAAATAATCCGTTTTTTAAATAAAATAGGATAACTTTGTAAACATTATGGAAAAGATAAAAAAATATAAACGACAGCTATCATATCTGTTTTTATTATCAGTAATATTGATACTGTGCAATATCATTGTTTTTGACTACTTTAAACATTATTATAAATTCGCAACAGCATCTCTTGTTTTGCTTATAATCTTAATTGCGATAATGTACTTTAAAGTCAAACGTATGTTCGAAGTAATAAAAACAGAGCATATTAAATATACAAACAGTCTTTTACCTGAAAATGTAACAATAAAACAAGTTGTAAACACTGAAGAATACAAAAATAAGGAACAAATTGAACAGAAACAAAGCGATTTCGACAGTTTAATCGAACAGTTTAACAAACTAAACGATCCTATTGAAATAGCCAAAACATTCCTATCACGTATGGCTAAAGAGTTTGATATAGTTCAAGGGCTGTTTTACCAATACAATAACGACACAGAACTTTTTGAACCAATAGCTGACTACGCTTTTTATGGAGAAGAACAACCTGCTCCTTTTGGTTTTAGTGAAGGACTAAATGGTCAGGTTGCTAGAGATTGTAAAACACTATATTTAAGCGAACTACCTGATAATTATCGACAAATCATGTCAGGGTTAGGCAAAGGCGAACCAAAATACATTATTATCATTCCAGTAGTATCAAATGATAAAAGTGTTGCTGTTGTGGAATTAGCTTTATTCAATCATTTAAACTCTAAACAAATAACAATATTAGAGAAAATTCTTAACAACCTTTGTGAACATTTCGAAAAATAAAGTAGCTTTGTAAAAAACGTTAAAACATTTTTAAGTAACATAATCATATGAATTTCAAGCGGTCAAAACAAGTGCGAAAAATGCTTCTTGGTAGTGGATCTGAAACAGGATTTCCAATTGGCATTGTTCTTCTTGGCATGGCTTTTCCCATCATAGCATGGATTATAGAATTTATTATTCACGACCAAGAAATATCAATTTATGGTTTGGTTCAAATACATATTTACAATCCTTCTTTGATAATAATAGATCTAGCACCTTTAGTTCTCGGTTTCATAGGATATCGTATTGAAAAGGTACTTCAAGCAAGTGAAAACTACTACAAAAACGACATTCAACAAAAGGAAAATACAATAAATCGTAATATTCAAATTGCAAAAAACATAGGTGAAGGCAATTTTCAAATAGATGATGTAATTATTGATGAAAAAGACATACTTGGACACTCTTTGATACGAATGAGAGACAATTTACTCTCTACTGCAAGAAAAGAAGCTGATCAAGGATGGATAGCAGCTGGGAAAGACCAAGTATCTGAAATACTTAGAAAGTACAATGATATTGAAAACCTAGCCTATCGAACATTAGTTTCATTAATTGAATACATAAAAGTCACACAAGGTGCATTTTATATCTATGACGAAGAGCACCAAACCCTTACAAATATAGCTACGTACGCTTATAACAGAAAGAGACAAATTAATCAGAAGTTTAAAATTGGAGAAGGTATTATTGGTCAGGCTGCTTATGAAATGGACACCATTTACCTGAAAGAGATTCCTAACAACTATGTAACAATAACAAGCGGACTACTTAAAGATCAAAAACCAAACAGCATCCTTATAGTACCACTTATAACCGATGAAAAGCTTCAAGGTGTATTAGAGTTTGCCTCACTATCTAACGATTTTACACGCCTTTCGATTCGCTTTTTACAAGAACTGAGTGAGATAATAGCACGAACTTTATTTAATTTAAAAGTAAATGCTAAAACAGAACGGCTGCTTCATGACTCACAACAAATGACCGAAGAACTTAAGGAAAATGAAGAAGAACTTCGTCAGAATGCAGAAGAGATGCGAGCTACACATGAAGAGCTTGAACGAACAAATACCAAACTTGAACAACAAATACAAGAAGTAGAAAACTCACAAAAGAGGATACATTCACTATTAGAGAACGCTTCGGAAGTAATATCCATTTACAACGATTCTCAACAATTAACATACGTTTCGCCGTCAGTAATAAATATCTATGGTTTTACACCCGAGGAAATGATAGAAGGCAAGGACTTTGACAGGCTCACATCAAAGGGGTACACCGACATAAAAAACATGTTTCAAACATTACTTAAAGAGCCAGAAAAACCAGTAGTCGTACAATTTACGTACATGCGCAAAGACGGTAAAAAAGTCTATATCGAATCAGTTGGAAGAAATCTTTTACACGACCCTGCAATACAAGGGATTATCCTTAATTCACAGGATATAACAGAACGCAGACGAGCTGAAAAAGAGGAGCGAATGAAGAGCAAAATGCAGGCTTTATCAGAAAATTCGCCCGATATGATTATGCGATTAAACCTGTCAGGTCAGTTCTTCTATGCCAACCCAATAGTTAAAATATTTACTGGTGTCGACAATAAAACAATACTTGGCAAAAATATAGAGGAAGTTGATTTTAATAGTCAAATAAAAGAGTTTTTTATAAAAGCATTAGCTGAAGTTGGAAAAACATCTCAAAAACAGAACTACGAAACTACTTTCCCAACCAATTTTGGAGACAGAATTCAGCAAGTAAGTGCCATACCAGAGTTCAGCGAAGAAAAAGAGTTAGAAACAGTTCTCATTGTAGCTCACGACATTACCGAGCAAAAGAAAAATGAGAACGAGATTAAAGAGAAAAATAAAAATATTACAGAAAGCATAAATTACGCTGAACGAATACAAAAAGCACTACTTCCCGATACTAAATTAGTACAAGAATTTTTACCCAATTCATTTATTTTTTATCTACCCCGCGATGTTATTAGTGGAGACTTCCCGTGGTTTTTTGTAAAAGATGACATTATCTACATTGCTGCTGTTGACTGTACCGGTCACGGTGTTCCGGGGGCACTATTATCATTTGTTGGATACTTTTTATTAAACAACGTTGTCGATCATGACAAAAATATGAACGCTGCCGAAATTTTAGATACGTTCCATCTAAAAGTCAGATCAGCTTTAAAACAAGATATGGAAGGCGCAAATGCTCGTGATGGTATGGATATTGCATTTTGCAAAATTAATTTAAAAACTAAAAAGCTCCATTACGCAGGTGCACACAGACCTCTATATTTTCTAAGAGACAAAAAACTAAAAGAGTTTAAAGGGAATCGCAAAGCCATCGGAGGTATACCTATTGGAAGAAGGCCAGAAGAACCTTTTACAAATCACGAAATAGACCTTCATAAAGGCGATAAGGTTTTCTTTTTCTCTGACGGATTACCCGACCAAATAGGAGGCCCCAATAATTACAAATACCAGCCGAGAAGAATACGTGAATCAATTACAAATTATCATAATTACAGCATGAAACAATACCTTGACTACTTTAGCAAGGATTTTGTTGAGTGGAAAAGAGAAAACAAACAAATAGATGATGTCTTGTTAATAGGCATAGAGTTTTAATTGAAAGTTTAAGAAATGAATACAAATATCAAATTGTTATGGATAGTAAAATAGAAATTAAGGAATTTTTAGAGTTTGTGTATAGTTTCTATAAAACTATGCGTGACCACCAAGTTGTTTTAGTTTACGAAGGCATTGTTACACACCAAGTTATCAAAGCATTTACTTCTTTAACGGAAACAAGTATGGAAACTCAAATGGAAGCTCCTTCCACACTAAAGAGAGTTTTCCATGTCATGGTTGAATGCTTACAAAACATTAGTAAACATGCCGAATGTCTCGAAGAAAACATCTCTAATGTACATAAAGACGGCAAGGGTATTTTTTTGCTAAATAAAAGTAGCACTAATTATACTGTTACTACAGGCAATGTGGTTGGTAAAGACAAAATATCATCTATAATAACATTGATTGACCACATTAACTCCTCAGACAAAGAAGACTTGAAAGAGTTATACAAAGAAAGAATTAAAGAGGGTCGATTGTCAGAAAAAGGAGGTGCAGGTTTAGGATTTATTGATGTTGCCAGAAAAACCGGAAGTGAACTAAATTATCACTTTCTACCAATAAATGACGAGTACTCGTTTTTCATATTCTCAACCGAAATATCAAGAAACAATTAATTAATCAACATAACCATGGAAGTAATAAAAATCATTAAAACAGACGATACGCCAAGTATTACACTTGATGCACAAAATGATCTTTTTGAAATTTCAGGACGTTCACTACCTGAGGATGTTGCAGCCTTTTATGAACCAATACTCGATTGGCTCGAAAGATACTCAAAAGACCCTAACGATAAAACCGTTTTCAATTTCAAATTAGTATATTTTAATACCGCATCATCAAAACTATTACTCGATATTCTCTTGATACTCGAGGAAATTTACGAAGCAGGCAACGACGTACTAGTCCGTTGGCATTTCCCTGACGATGATGAAGATATGGAAGAGGCGGGAGAAGAATATGCAGATATCGTTGAAATTCCGTTTGAACAAGTTAGTTATTCTATGGATTAATTAAGCTTGCTAAATAACCATCAAACACATTAAGGTATGAGTGAAGAAATTCTCAAAGCGTTGATGCAACTTTTCGCCCTCATTGCTAAACAAGATAGCGGTGTTGCTAGTAACGAATTGATTTTTGTGAAAAAATTTCTAACGTCACAGCTAAACCACGAAGCTGTTACAGAATACCTTAATCTGTTTTACGAACATGCAGACATAGACCCGAACAATATCAACAACCAAGATAAAGAGCAGCAATTAACATCTGTCAGAGACTCAGTAAGAATTCTTGGTATTTGTAAGAAAATTAACCGGCGACTTACCCAAAAACAAAAAATAGTTGTTCTGGTACGTCTATTCGAGCTTGTAAATGCTGATAAAAAATTTACCGAACAGCGGATGGCTATCATCAACACCGTTGCCGAAGTATTTAATGTAACTTCTGAAGAATTTCAAAGTACAGAGCAATTCATTATTGATGATCCACAAACAATAAGCAACAGTAACATTCTTAGAATTAGTAGCAAACCAACTATCGAAAACGATGAGTGTAAACAAATTGAAACAGAAGAGCTAGATGAAGATATACTTATTCTTCAAATTAAAAGTGTTGAACTATATTTCTTACGTTACACAGGAACTGAAGAGATACTACTGAACGGATTGCCAATTAACAATGAAAACATATATATCTTCGCCAACGGGAGTTCAATCAGGCTACCTAAGGGAAAACCAATATACTACTCCGATGTTATATCTCACTTTTTAGCAGACGTAACTTCTGCACATATTTCTTTTAATGTTGATAATGTAGGGTTCAAATTTCCAAATGGAACTATTGGTTTAAGGAACATCTCTATTTCAGAAGAACAAGGAAGACTTGTTGGAATTATGGGTGCCAGCGGAGCAGGTAAAACTACATTGCTTAATTTATTAACAGGTTTGCAGAGTCCATCAACAGGAACTGTAAAAATAAACGGTATAGACTTACATGCCCAAAGCGAGCAACTTGAAGGTGTAATTGGCTCAATTCCACAAGACGACCTTCTTATCAGTGAGCTTACTGTATATGAAAACTTATACTATAACGCAAAACTATGTTTCAAAGATTTGTCAAACGAAGAGATTGACAAACTTGTACTCAAAACTCTAAATAGTTTAGGTCTATTAGAACGCAAAGACCTTAAAGTAGGATCTCCACTTAACAAAGTTATTAGTGGAGGACAAAGAAAACGTTTGAACATTGCACTTGAATTAATTCGCGAACCATCTATACTATTTGTTGACGAACCAACATCGGGATTATCATCAAGAGACTCGGAAAACGTTATGGACCTTTTACGTGAACTCGCACTTAAAGGTAAATTAATTTTCGTCGTAATCCACCAGCCATCATCAGACATATACAAAATGTTTGATAGAATGATAATTTTAGACACTGGCGGATATATGATATATTATGGTAATCCTGTAGAGGCCGTTTCGTACTTCAAAACCATTGATAACCAAATTAATGCCGAGGTTGGAGAGTGTCCTACTTGCGGTAATGTCAACCCTGAGTTAATATTCAATGTGATTGATGCACAGGTAGTTGATGAGTTTGGAAGATATACAGGTAATCGCAAAGTAAGTCCCGAAAAGTGGGAAGAATACTATAAGGAGAGTACCAAATACGAGCGAATTGATGATGTTAAGCAAAAACCTCCAAAAACGCTTAATATTCCTAATTGGTTTTCGCAATTCAAAATTTACACAATAAGAGACGTATTATCTAAAATTAGTGATAAACAATACATTATAATTAACCTATTGGAAGCCCCACTATTAGGTTTTATTCTCGCATTCATAATTCGTTATATAGAACCCGACTCTGATACATACGTATTCAGAGTAAATAGTAATATCCCCATATATATCTTTATGGGACTTATCGTAGCCATATTCCTTGGGTTTATAGTTAGTGCCGAAGAGATATTTAAAGACCGGAAAATACTTAAACGTGAGGCGTTTTTAAACCTCTCAAGATCAAGCTATTTAGCAAGTAAAGTTGTAATACTATTTGCTATTTCAGCAATTCAATCAATTCTATTCATATTAATTGCCAATCCAATTCTAGAAGTTCAAGGTCTTAATTTTGAATATTGGATGACACTATGGACAATAGCTGCATTTTCTAACATGCTCGGCTTAAACATATCATCTGCATTTAACTCAGCTGTAACTATTTACATTTTAATTCCTTTACTAATGATACCACAAATGGTATTAGGAGGTGCAATGTTCAGCTTTGATAAATTAAACAAAGCTATTGGCAGCGTTGATAAAGTACCTTTGATTGCAGAGTTTATCCCGTCGCGTTGGAGCTACGAAGCACTTATGGTTAAACAATTCAAAGACAATGAATTTGAAAAGTTCTTTTACGAATATGATAAAACAATAAGCAACGGTGACATAAAAGGAACAAAATGGACGGCAGAAATACGTCAACGAATAGACGAATCATTAACTGGTATTTTTTCTAAAAATGAAGATAGAATTAAGAAAGCCGAAAAAACCTTGAAGTTAATACAAAACGAAATTGGACGAGAGTTAGAGACAAATCCACACGTTGAGTTTGGCTATCTTGACGAACTTACAATCGAGAGTTTTGACGCATTTGTTGCAGACCAAACACTTGATTACCTCAGTCGAGTAACTGATTATTACGAAATAGAGATTGCAAAAGCAACAAAAGCCAAAGAAAATATTATCATAGCATTAGATGCGAAAGATCCAAGTATCTACATTAACCAACAAAATAAATATCATAATGAAGCGGTTGGAGATATTGTAAAGAATATCTACGTAAAACAAGTTGTGGAATCTGACGGAAAACTAATCAAACAACGTGACCCCATTTTTAGAATATCAAAACCAGACAACTTATTTAGTTTCAGAACACACTTTTACTCTCCCAAAAAACACTTTATGGGTGCTTACTTCGATACATTTTGGTTCAATACAGTAATAGTATGGTTAATGACAGCACTGATGTATGTCACTCTATACTACGATCTTTTGAAAAAAGCTATCGACTTAAACATTGGAAAAGGAATTAGTAGGCGGTTATCAATGATTAACTTTAGCAAATTAACTAAGCCAATAAAAAACAGAGTAGCAAAAATTAAACTTCCAAGAATAATAATACGATTTAGAAAAAAATAATTAGTATATTTAGGCTTTGAAAAAGTTAAAATTAAGTACATGTTTTAATATAAATATATATAACACAGCAAATCAAATCATTAAACAGAAATACTACAAAAGAATATATCTATGAATCGGATTATAATTTACTCAATAATTATCGCTATTGCTGGATATGGTTGCGGAGGATGTAATAACAACAAAACAAGTAGCAATACTGATATTTTCAAATCTATAGTAGAAGAGAGTGATGCATTGGATTCTATGGAATATGAAACATCTGAAACCACAGAAACTCTACAAATTCTGCAAAATATATCCTCGTCACCCGTTGAAATGGCAGCCCTTTTACAGGCAACGGGAGTTCCGTTCAACGAAAACTACATAACAAGCATTGATGATGTTGACCGTTACAACACAGACTTTAAACGGGCACTTAACCTCGGTATTTTTGGTGCAGACTTGGGATATTTAAATATGTATAGAAAGACAGGTCCGGTTATGACCAATATGCGAGCTATACGTAAATTAAGTGAAGAGCTAAGAGTACAACAATTCTTTGACTTTAATACAATACGCAGATTAGCCACTAATAATGAAAATCTTGATTCATTAATGTACTTATCTGTATCAAGTTTTAACAACATGGACGTTCACCTGCAAAAAACAGGACGTTCTGAAGTTAGTGCTTTAATAATTTGTGGAATGTGGGTAGAAGGTATGTTTATTGCTACACAAGTTATAAAAAATGCTCGTCAAAACACAGAAGTAATTGAACGCATTGGAGAACAAAAGACTATAGTTGAAAACTTAGTAGATATTCTTTCACACTATAAGAAAAATCCACAATATGCGCAATTACATAAACACTTTTCACGTATTTTGGACTCTTTTGATGGTGTAACCAAAACTATTGTGCAAGGAGAAGGCAAGGAAGTTGAAATTGACGGTATTTTAGTTTATATTCAAAACGAAACATCATATGTTAACGTACCCGAAAAAACTTTAGACAACATTATCAAGTCAATTGATGAGGTTAGACAAGAAATAATAAATATTTAAGTAATAAGTTACTATTATAGAAGAAATCAAAATTAAGAAAAACAGATTACCCATGAGGCAGATATTTCTCTTATTAATAATTGGTTTAGTATTATCGGCAAATACCACAATGGCGCAGAGTGATGAGTTAGTTAATTCCTGTGCGCTCAATATTGGAAATGCCACATATTTGAAAGATTTCAAATATAAAATGCCACAAAGTGCTGTTAAACCACCACCATCTACAAAAAACAGTATCGTATTAAACAAAGGCACAATATATAAGTTCAGTACTTGTAATGCCGATGGATACGAGGGAAAATTGATTGTTGAAATATTTGATGGTCCAAATAAATTGGTATCAAATCTTAAAGCAGATGGAGCAATTGATAATGCCTGTGGTTTCTCGTGTATGAAAGCAGGAATATATCAAATAAATGCATACTTCTATGATGGTAAGGAAGGTGCTGCAGTTTGCGTAATGTCATACATTACTGTAAAATAAATTAATATTTAATAAATATAAAAACCAAGTATCTGTTCGTTTTTCGACCGATACTTGGTTTTTTACATATAAAATTAACTTGTCAACTCAAACCTTATAACCGTGTAAAGTGTTAATTTACAAATATATAGCTCTAGAAACAAGGAGAGTTAAAATTTAATGAGCCTAAGATAATAAAGGTCGGTATTGTTTTTGCTAGCAATAAAGAATATGTCGGGAATCTACATTCATATACCATTCTGCAAAAGTCGCTGTTATTACTGTGACTTCTACTCGTGTACCGAATTGTGGGCTATCGACAAATATATCAATGTTCTTAAAACAGAACTAGCAGACAGAAAAAACTACATTAGCGACGAGGTTGAAACCATATATTTCGGAGGTGGCACCCCTTCTATTTTATCGTCAACACAAATTGAGGGAATAATTGAAATCATTACCGACAACTTTAAGGTTTCACCAAATGCAGAAA
>JAAYQU010000044.1 GCA_012519055.1 Bacteroidales bacterium
TTCGCAATAAGTATCAAGTACCAGTTTTTGATTTTTGGGAATCACCGGTTTTTAATGATACCGACTTTGTAGATGGAGACCATTTATCAGAGATTGGAGCTAAAAAGGTACTATCCATCATAGAAGATAGCATAATTAATACGCAAACGCACAACAATGTATATACAAAATAGGCTAACTATCAGTAAATTTAATAGTTGTCGTTTGCTTCAAAAGGTGACAGTTTGATAAGTTTGAAGCCCGCAAACGCCTACTTTGCATATACTCACCATTAGGACACATAAAAACCAACGAAACCGCAAATCAATTACTATGATTGAAAAACATCCATTTCCGCCATTTGTCCCAAAAGATTGTAAAATCTTGGTAATTGGAAGTTTCCCCGGAAAAGAATCGACACAAGCAAAAAGAGAGGATGATTGGTTTTACGGTGCCAAGCGAAATCAATTTTGGAAGCTCTTAGAAAATGTTTACAACATAGAATTAAAAACAAAGGACGATAAGAAAAACTTATTTAATAAGGCAAAAATAGGTATTACAGATATTATTGAATCTTGCGAAAGAAAAGAAAACAGCAACTCCGATTCAAATTTGATTAACAAGACCTATAACTCTAAACTTGCTGAAATAATAGAAACTAATCCGATTGACAAAATTCTATTTACAAGTAAGGGCGTTAAAAATGAGTTTTGCCAACATTTCAAGGTTCCGGAAAATGTCAACTTGATTACTCTGCCTTCTCCATCACCGATTTATAGACGAATGAGTTTTGAGAGAAAAGCAGAAATCTATAAAATACATTTTCCAAAACTTTGATTGTTGATTTTCTGATTTACTGTATTAGCCCTTCAATTTACAGGACAAAATTATCGAAAACAATTTACGAATGTTTTATATTTGTTTCGTAAAAGATACGTTAGTAAACATAATAAAAAGACATACTTAGGCATGAAAATATGTATTAAAATAGCTTTTGCGATTTTGATTGTTTTTATAAGATTAAACGACATAAAAGCTTCGGAAATTGGACATGTTATTCCTGATTCCATAAAATTTATGAGAACTTCAAATCATCTTGATAGCATCAAAGAAACACCTAATATGTATCTTTATTTATCAACTGGATTATTGATTAATAGTACAACGGGTTGTCATCCAATAATTAATATGTTGCTTGGATTTAAGAAAAGTAAAAATCGATTTAATTTAACCTACGAATATAGATTCGGGAATTCTGATAAATATTATAAAATATTGGATAATGATACATTAAAAAGTATAAATGCTTATAAAGCTAATTACATTGGATTTGAATATCAACGATTGATTTTTAAAAATGTAAGCCATGAATTATATACAAATACAGGAATTGGCATCGATTGGATTTTTATAAGTGAAAGTGAGACGATTAAAAATAATAAAATTATTGGCGGATTAGCTTTAAATATTGGAATTGGTTATGCTTTTTATATTAAAAAGAAACATGGTCCCAATATAGAGTTATTGTATCATTTTACAAATTTCAGTGACATAAAAGGAACAAAAATTGACAATAATTCGATTTTGATACGATTGAGTTATAATTTTATGAATGATTATAAGCAAAAATAAAAAACTACCGTCACCACACGATATAGAGCACGTAGATTTCAACGATTTTCAGATGTTTCTGATTCGAAAAAAAAGTCGGAAAAATTAGTAGAAAATTACTCTGTAGTCTAGCACAACATCGTTTAGTTAACCGTTGTATGCAAGCCAACTATTACTACCAATAAACTAATCGAAATAAGTATGTCATAATGAACTCCTTAACCCTTTTTACCGATTACTCCACCATAACAATATTATCCTTAATATTTTTGGCATTTGCTGCCGGATTTATTGATTCTATTGTCGGTGGTGGCGGATTAATTCAACTGCCCGCGCTACTTGTCAATTTCCCGAAAAGCCTACTGCCGGTGCTGTTCGGCACTAATAAACTTGCCGCATTCTTTGGTACAACGGTTGCCGCATACGAGTATTCTCGAAAAGTAAGGTATAACTTTAAGTTACTGTTAATTGTATCGTTTTTTTCATTTATTGCCTCCAGATTAGGAGCACAGTTTTTAAGTACAATCAATACAGATACATTAAGACCTATCGTGCTGATTATCTTGATTGTAATTGCAATTTACACTTTCCTGAAAAAGGATTTGGGCTCTGTTCAAACTAAGACCTTACCGTTCACAAAACAAATTATTTTCGGTTCAATCATTGGGATATTAGTTGGTTTTTATGACGGTTTTTTTGGTCCCGGAACAGGAAGTTTTTTGGTATTGGGCTTTGTGGTGGTGTTAGGTTTTGAGTTTGTTACGGCATCGGCATATTCAAAAGTTATCAACTGTATAACAAATATTTCTGCACTAATCGTATTCATTAAACAGGGTTATTATCTTTTAGATTTGGGGATATTGATGGCTATCTGTAATATGGCAGGCAGTTTTACGGGAAGCAGAATAGCTCTCAAAAAAGGGAACTCCTTTATTCGATTGATCTTTTTAATCATTGTCGCGATAATGATTTTGAAATATAGTTATGATATCTTTATAGAGAGTTGAACTATGAAACGAATATGCCAAACTAAACGTGACCCCCAAGGGCGTGATTATAAAGCACGTAAGTTCCATATGACCTTAAACTGAAAAATTATAAACGTATGAAATAAAAAAGATTTTCTAAAAATCAAGACAATAGGTTGTTGGTTAAAAATTAAATATCTATCTTTGCAGTCCATTTTTTTAAGCTATAATATTATAAATGTAAAACACTAACAGGAGATTAAAAGTGAGTACATTAAGTTACAAAACAGTATCAGCTAATAAAGCAACTGCACAGAAGCAGTGGGTGCTTGTTGATGCTGAAAATCAAACAGTTGGTCGTTTGGCTTCAGTAATTGCATTAGTATTACGAGGCAAACATAGACCAGATTATACTCCTCACGTGGACTGTGGTGATAACGTTGTGGTAATCAATGCCGAAAAAGTTCGCTTTACAGGCTTAAAGTGGGATCAAAAAACCTACATCCACCACACAGGTTATCCCGGAGGACAGCGTGAAATCAAGGTGTCAGAACTTCATAAGAAGAACCCTTGTGCCGTATTAGAACGCGCTGTTAAAGGCATGTTGCCAAAAAACAGACTCGGACGTCGATTATTTACAAACCTTCATGTTTATGCAGGTAGCGAGCACAAACACGAAGCGCAAAATCCGCAAATAATTGATTTATCGAAAATTAAGTAGATTTTATGAAACGAGCACTCTTGTACAGTGTGAGTTCCATAAATTCCTTAAACTGAAAAAATTATAATCAGATGAAACAAATTTCTACAGTCGGAAGACGAAAAGCTGCAATTGCCAGAGTATTTGTTAATGACGGAACAGGAAAAATCACAATCAATGGACGTGACCATAAAGAGTATTTTTCAACTCAACAGTTACAATACATTGTAGAGCAACCATTCGCTGTTCTTGAAATGGAAGGCAAATACGACGTTAAAGCAAACATCGGCGGTGGTGGATTTAGAGGTCAAGCCGAAGCCCTACGTTTAGGAATTTCGAGAGCATTGTGCGAAATAGATATCGAAAATCGTCCAAAACTTAAGGTTAATGGTTTCCTTACACGCGACTCGCGCGTTGTTGAACGTAAAAAATATGGGCAACCAAAAGCACGCAAAAGATTTCAATTTAGTAAACGTTAAAAATTTAACTACAAGTTTAGTATCTAAACCTGTCGGACTCTTATTTGAAGACTACCAACAGGTTGCATAAATGAAGAAGGTAAACTTGAAAAGAAAAAAACATGGCAAATTTAACATTTAACCAACTGCTTGATGCCGGAGCACACTTCGGACACCTAAAGCGTAAGTGGAATCCAAACATGGCTCCATATATCTTCATGGAGAAAAACGGGATTCACATTATAGACCTTCACAAAACAATTGTGAAACTCGACGAGGCTGCAAATGCAATGAGAAACATAGCCCGCTCGGGAAGAAAAATATTGTTTGTCGCCACAAAAAAACAAGCCAAAGATATTGTTGCCGAAAAAGTAGGCGCAATAGGAATGCCATACGTTACAGAACGTTGGTTTGGCGGTATGTTGACAAACTTTCCAACAATTCGCAAAGCCGTTAAAAAAATGTCAATGATTGACAAAATGGAAAAAGACGGTACACTTGGACACATGTCAAAGCGCGAACGCTTACAAATTTCACGTCAACGTGAAAAACTTGAGAAAAACCTTGGTTCAATCGTTGATATGACAAGAATACCAGCGGCAGTTTTTATCGTTGATATACAAAAAGAGAAAAATGCTGTAGCTGAGGCTCGCCGTTTGAACATCCCAATTTTTGCTATTGTGGATACAAACTCAAATCCTAATTTGGTTGATTTTGCAATTCCCGCAAACGACGACGCGGCAAAATCAATTTCATTAATCCTTGATTATGTCATAGATGCTGTAAAAGAGGGATTAAACGAGCGTAAAGTAGAGCGCGACAAAGAGGACGATGGTTCAGATAACAAACCAGCAAAGAGAACCAGAGCAAGAAAATCAGCTGATAGGGCAAAAGCCGAGGCTGAAGAAGAGCTTGACGAAGATGAAGATATAGACGATGTTGATCTTGATGAAGATGATGAGGAAGTGGACGAGGTAGAAGACGACATTGATGAAACAGATGAAGATTAATCAAAAGAAATTAACAATATAAAAATATATAATCATGGCAATAACAGCTGCCGATGTAGCAAAATTACGTAAAATGACTGCAGCAGGAATGATGGACTGCAAAAAAGCCTTAGAAGAAGCTAATGGAGACTTTGAACGTGCAGTAGAAATTATCCGAGAAAAAGGTAAACTTGTTGCTGCAAAACGTGCCGACAGAGACGCAACCGAAGGTGTTGTTTTGGCAAAAGTTACAGATAATAAAAA
>JAAYQU010000046.1 GCA_012519055.1 Bacteroidales bacterium
CATTCTTTTATACTCGTTAAACTTCACACTAGCAAGGAAAGCACAATAAACGCATACACAACCAGGAGGCATCCAATAGCAAAGCGATTGGACAGCCTCATTTTACTTAATTCGTATAACCTGGTTTTTCTAGCATTCTAAAGATATTGTTTTTATACTCTTCTACACCCGGTTGGTCAAATGGATTAACACCCAACATATAACCACTTATGCCACAGGCTATTTCGAAGAAGTAAATAAGTTTACCCAAACTAAAAGCGTTCAGTTGCTCGATTGATACTACAATGTTTGGAACTCCTCCTTTAGTATGAGCCAAAATCGTTGCCTTTAGTGCAGTTTGGTTGATTTGGTGAATATTTTTATCCGCTAAGTAGTTAAGTCCATCAATATTTTCAGGGTCAAAACCTGCATAAATTTTTGAATTTACGTTCTCTATCGATAAAACGGTTTCAAACAAATGTCTTTCCCCTTGCTGAATATACTGCCCAAGAGAGTGTAAGTCGGTTGTAAATGTAGCACCTGAAACAAAAATTCCTTTCTGCTCCTTGCCTTCACTTTCACCATATAATTGTTTCCACCATTCAATAAAATAGAGTAGTTGCGGATGATAGCTAACCAACATCTCTATCTTTTTCCCAAACGAATATATTTTGTTTCTAGCAGCAGCATATCTAATTGCCTGATTTTCTTTATTTACAACATTATATTCTTTTTCGCCCTCAATTGCTCCGTCAATTATTTGTTTAATGTCGATTCCAGCAATTGCAATAGGTAGCAATCCTACGGGTGTTAAAACGCTGTACCGTCCACCAATATCATCGGGAATAATAAATGTTTTAAAACCGTTTTCTGTTGCGAGTTTGCGTAAAGCACCTTTTGATTTATCGGTAATTGCAACTGTCTGTTTATTTGCCTGCTTTATGCCAAATTGCTCGATTTGTGCCTTACGTAACAATCTGAAAGCAACTGCCGGCTCGGTAGTCGTTCCCGACTTGCTGATTATTACAATGCTCCACTTTTTCCCCTTTAAATATTGCAAAAGTTGGGCATAATAATCAGAATCTAAATGGTGTCCTGCATAAATTATTTCGGGAGATTGTTTGTTAAAAGCAGGGGTAAGTGCCTCAATAACAGCACGAGCACCCAAATAAGAGCCTCCAATACCAACTACAACAACTACTTCACTCGATTTGCGTAATTCGACTGCTGTTTTCTGAATATCATCAATTTCTGATTGTTTTATAGATGACGGCAATTTTATCCAACCTAAAAATTCGTTGCCTTTGCCTGAACCATCTTGCAACTGTTTTAGACACTTCTGCGCAATATTAAGTTCGTTTTCTATTTCACTTGCTCCGTTATTAAAAGCTTTACTGATATCAATTTTTATCATCGCTACACACTTTTTAGATTTGTAATCAAAGATATTAAAATTTATAATATCATATCAAAAAGTGTCTAAAACGTGATTTTATACTTTCATTCTAAAAAAATAAAACAAAAGGCTATCTTATACAAGACAGCCTTTTGATATATTTTTAAAATGTTTTTAGCTTGCCACTCTTTCAAGCCATTTAAGCATTGATAACATTATTGTCATAGAGATTAGACACGCTACAACAAAAACCATCCATGTCGCCCATACAGGAATGCTGTTATAGAAAATCACACCGATAAATAACAGCTGATTTCCTAAAGCAGTAGCACTTAGCCATCCACCCTGCATAATGCCTTGATATTTTGGAGGCGCAACTTTCGATACGAAAGCAATACCAAGAGGAGAGATAAACAACTCAGCAACAGTCAATACAAGATAAGTAACAATCAACAATAGTGGAGAAACACGCATTGATTCGGGTAATCCACCCATTGCATTTCTTTCTGCTGCATCTGGCAATCCAATTGAACCTAATGCCATAATTCCAAATGCTAATGCAGCGATTCCCATACCTATTGCAATCTTTTTAGGAGTAGATACCTCCCATCCTTTGTTTCGCATCCAGCCAAATAATCCAATGATTATAGGTGTAAGCGAAACTACAAATATTGGATTAAACGCCTGAAACACTTCAGCACCCTGCAATGTGGTAAAGCCTAAGTTAATATTAATCATTCTTGTATAGTCATTGGCAAACAATGTAAGAGATTGTCCATTTTGGTGAAATGAGAACCAGAAGAAAATAACAACACCAAACACTGCAAATAGGGCATACATACGTTGTTTTATCTCTTTAATATCCATTTCAACTTCCTGAGCATTTTGTTTTACATCAGAGGATTTTACAGAAGGATCAGGTAATCTATTTTTATTAACCAGGAATATTGCCAACGAAATAAGCATTGCGAATATTGCGATACCAAAAGAGTAGTGATATCCTTCCATAAAAATATTCAAATACTTATTAGCAAAAGCTGTTAAATCTCCCGTTACATCTCCAACTTGGGTAGCCAATTCCGACAAACGTACTTGAGCGTCGGCAGAAATTGTTCCATTCAAAAATTGATTACAAAGAGCAGGCAAGTCTGCGTCAAATTTGAAGCCATTGTGCTGTACCCACCAGTTTCTTAAACCTACTGCCATAATGGGCGCAAACATAGCACCAACGTTAATAAACATGTAGAAAATTTGGAAACCTGTTTCACGTCTGTCTGCATACTGTGGATTGTCGTATAGTTGACCAACAACCGCCTGTAAGTTACCTTTAAACAGACCATTACCAAAAGCTATGGCAAACAATCCGAAACAAGTATAGCCAAGAATTAACGGAAAGTTTTTAACAGGTGTTTCTGTTGGAATGGCAATGAGAATATATCCTATCATCATCAACACCAAACCTGCCGTAATGGTGGCTTTATACTTTTTGGTTTTATCTGCAATTAATCCACCAACTAACGCTAAAATGTAGATTAAGGCATAAAAAATAGAATAGATAATAGCTCCCTCTGAGCCGGAAAATCCGAACTTATTGTTCAGGAATAAAAGCAAAATTGCCATCATTACGTAGAAACCGAAACGTTCGCCCATGTTGGCAAGTGCTGCAGGGATTAACCCCTTTGGTTGATTCTTAAACATAGTTTTAGTATTTAATTGTTTTGTTACTATTTATTTGTTTTGAACGAGCGCAAATATAATATTATTTTTAGAGAATAATTAAATAGAAATTCAATCTGTATATATTTGTAACAGTTTTATAAAACAATTAACTCTTCCTATGATTAAAATATTATCATCAAAGCAAATCAAAGATGTTGACATATATACAATTGCAAATGAACCTATTAAATCAATAGATTTAATGGAGAGAGCTGCAACAAATCTGTTTTACAAACTGATAAATGTGCATGGTTACAAAAAATATTTTTTATTAGCCGGTCCTGGAAATAATGGTGGCGATGCAGTTGCTTTGTTCAGAATGCTTATAGAATCAGAAATTCAAGCGAGTTTGATAGTATTAAACGAAACCGATAATTTTTCGGAAGATTGTCTTTTAAACATTCAGCGGCTAAAAGAGAAAAATATTGAATTTTTATGTTGTAAAACATTTTTTGATTTCCCGAAAATCGATGAAGAGTCAATTATTATCGATGGAATTTTTGGTTCAGGACTAAATAAACCGATAAAAGGTTTTTATGCCAATGTAATTGAACACATCAATAAACTACCAAATCATAAAATAGCAATAGACATTCCTTCGGGGCTGTTTTCTGACAATAACAGAAATAATCATGGTGCTATAATTATAGCAAATGAGACTTACACCTTGCAAATACCAAAACTTGCTTTCTTTTTTGCCGAAAACTCTAAATATGTCGGTGATTTATCGATAGTTGATATAGGATTGCACCCTAAAGCTATAGAGTTGGCTGAAACAAAATACTTTTTAACAGAACCGAATGACATAAACAACTTATACATACCGCGACCAAAACATACTCATAAAGGTAATTTTGGACATACACTTGTCGTTGCTGGAAACGATGGCAAATACGGAGCAATGGTTTTATGTGCCTCAGCTTGTTTAAGAAGTGGGGCAGGTTTAGTTAGCGTTTTAACAAACAATAAAGGCGAATTGGTATTAAACTCCTCTATTCCTGAAGCGATGACAATCAGCAACTTGTCTAACTTAACACATGATGATATGAAACGATTTACATCTATAGGAATTGGTCCCGGAATTGGTGTAAGTAATGAAAGTGAAGCATTACTATTAAACATTATTAAAAATTATGATAACACAATGGTATTAGATGCAGATGCACTAAACTTAATTGCAAAGAATCGTGATATTTTAGAATTTATCCCAAAAGAATCAGTTTTGACGCCACATGTTGGCGAGTTTGACAGACTTTTTGGCAAATGTAACGACACTCTTGAGCGAATTGAGAAAGCATCAGAATTTTGTAAAACACATAACATGTTGTTGATTTTAAAGGGAAAAAATAGTGCAGTTATTGATAAACAAGGTTGCGTCCATTTCAACAATACAGGAAATCAAGGAATGTCAACCGCTGGAAGTGGCGATGTCTTAACTGGAATTATTTCAGGTTTATTATCAGTTGGTTATAAACCAAAATATGCAGCAATGCTAGGTGTTTGGCTACACGGCAAAGCAGGAGATAAAGCATTAGACAAAGAGAGTTATGAAAGTTTAATCGCAACAGACATTATAAAACAGTTAGGTTCTGCTTTTAAAACAATTAGACTAAAACAACACGAATAGCAAAATAAAACCAAATTACTATATTTGTGGAGTATTAAATTGACTTAGAAAATGAAAAACTCACTATTCATAAGCTTAGGAATAATTACATTGACGATTGCGGTTTCATGTAAATCAGAGACAAAATTAGCCAAACCGTGCATTATCCCATACTCTGAGGTAAATGAAACACCTCTATTTCTATACAACCTGCCTGCAACTACCATTGCTATGGATATTAAAGTAAAACAAACACAAAGTTTTAAAGGTCCATATTCAAGTTATGCAACGAAATTCTTAGGGTTAGATAATAAGTCCATAATAAAAAGAAATTCTATACATTTTGAGATTGTAGATGTGCAGTTTTCACAGTTTGAAACTCCTGACTCATCGCAATGGTACGCATATATGAACGATCCTTCAATAATCCCAAATTTTTCTCTATCTCAGGAAAATGTTTTAACAAGTTTTAATGCCATTAGTGATAGTATTAAAAAAACTGAATATCCTAATGTGCTTAATCCCACACAAGTTGAATTGGAAGGGGGATTTATTGATTTGGGAGTTATAAAAATTGAAAGTGAAGAGATTCAAACAGTTTACCGCCATATTCAGAGCGATACAGCAATAATAAAAGTACCTGTACAAGAGACTGTTAGAAGCTTAAAAAGCATTGAAGATATGGCAAGACACGTCTCCGACTTTATTATCAAAATTAGAAATCACAGATACGAACTGGTTGCAGGTCTTTATGAAGCGTTCCCCGAAGGAGAATCGTTAAAAGTAAGCATCGAGGAGATGTACAACGTAGAAAACAGGTATACCTCTCTGTTTACAGGCATTAATATAGATACAACGTACACATTTACATTTCTATTTACTCCGCAGGGAAATAGTATAACACCAATTCTAAAGACTCTATGTTATTTTGATTCAGAAACAGGAGTAACGCTTATTACACCGAATCAACAATATATTAATGACAATATAAATCAGCAACTAAGACTTGAAATTGAATATGCCAACTATCATCCTATAATAAGCCAAAGAGTTTCAAACGGTGGACCTGTTTATAGGATACCCGCACTATGTGAAGTTAAAATATTGCTTGGAGAGAAAACTGTAAGCTCTAAGCTGTTAAGTATAAATCAACTGGGCAATGTTATACAGTTGCCTGTTGGAATACTAAGTAACAGTGACTACAAAATTGAAATAGACAGCAAAACAGGAAATCTTAAATCAATTATAACAGGAAGCGATTACGGTACAAAAAACAAAAAAAGTAGTAAACAAAAGTAACCTGAAAGTTTTCTACAGCTTAAATTGTAATAATCCCATTTTTAATAGCATATTTTATTAAATCTGTAAACTTTTCAAATCCTAGTTTATTAAGGATATTCTCTTTGTGCGACTCTACTGTCCTTGAACTGATATCTAAAGTAGTACTTATCTCTTTTGCAGTGGCACCGTCACACCATAGTTTAATCACATCTATTTCACGTTCAGAAAGATCTGCATTAACCACCTTCCCTTCTTTAGATGGTAATGAAAACTTGTTTTCTGATTGAATAAGTTGTCCTGTCTTGTACAAATCAAACAAAATTTTTGAAACAGTTTTACCATAATAGTTTTCCCCTTCGCAAACAGAATCTATGGCATGAAGTATCTCAAACGTCAAATCCGACTTGCTTACATATCCCTCCACTTCAATATCCAACAATTCAAAGAGCAACTCTTCTGATGATTCAGACGATAGCATTATTATTTTAATATCTTTAAACTTAGACTTTAGGCAGCGTGATATTTCTATCCCCGACATATCTGGTAGAACAATATCAAGTAAAATAATATCTGGAAGATTCCCTAATTCAAGAAATGAAAATAGCTCTTGACCTGTTGAAGCTTCAAAAATTATTTCAACTCTATTTTTTTTATCCTTTTTACTTAATACCGAACGTAGCCCTATTCTAAACAACTCATGGTCATCTATTACTACTACTTTTACTGTATTATATGATGTCGTATCTGTCAATTTAATATAGAATATGTGTTTATACTGTTTTCTCTAATTCAAAGGATATTTTAGTTCCTTTGTCTACTTTACTTTCAACTAATAACTTATCATCATTTTTTTCAATAAACTCCATTGATACTGTAAGCCCTAATCCGCTACCCTTTTCTCCCAAAGTGCCATCGCTAAGAATAGCCTCTTTTTTAGAAAAAATACTTGCGATTTGCTTCTCGGTCATTCCTATTCCAAAGTCTTCTACCATTACTTGCCACCCTTTCTTTGAAGATGCTATTTTTATGATAACTTCCGAACCACGATGCGAAAATTTAACCGCATTATTAATTAGATTTCTAACAACAGTGCTTATCATCTGTTTATCAGCAAAAGTATAGCACTCTTCAGGCATTTCGGTTTTAAGTTCGATATTTTTCCTCTCTGCTGCGATTGATAACAATTTAACTGCATCATTAATGACTTCTGCCAGATTGAAAACTATGGGATTATACTTGTTTTTTCCTGTTTGAATTCTCGACCAATCCGTAAGGTTTTGCATCAAATTTACTTGTGCTTCAGAAACATCGCGTAAATAACCGAAGTATTGTTTAATCTCTTCTGTTGTATAATTATCGTAACGTTCAATTAAATCCTCAACAACCATTTTTTGCGCTATCGTGGGGCTTTTCATGTCATGTGAAACAATTGAAAAAAGTTTGTCCTTCGATTTATTTATAAGCTCCAATTTATTTGCATAAATTTTCCTCCCTCTGGCAAATAAAAGGAGTAGTATTGATATTATAAGCACCGCCACGGCCAAGGCTATCAAAAAATTTTGAACGGTTTTTGATCTTTTAAGTTGCTCATTCTGCAATTTTATTTGAGCATCTTTTTTCTCAGCTTCGTATTTCACCTGAAAATCAGCAATTTTTTGCCTCAATTGTTGATTAAATATGCTGTCCTGCATTTCTACAAATATCTCTAAATTCTCAAGTGCACTTTTATAATCACTATTCTTTTTTGCAATTTTATATTTCCCTGATATAGCCTTGTGTTTAACGTACCACAAGTCAAAAGAATCACAAACCGAAATACATTTTCCTAAATATGAAAGAGACTCCTGATCATTGTTTTCTCTGAACTTTAACATTGCTAACTGATAGTAAGTTATAGCTATTGACACCTTATTGTTCGATTCATTAAACACTTCAATTGCCTCAGTATAGGCGCGTTCAGCTTCTTTAAGGTTATTCATTTCATTGTATATATTCCCTAAAATACTCAATCTCCTGCCAACTTTATCGGTTCTATTAGCTTTTCTGTCTATTTCAAGAGCTTCTAACAACAATGGTAATGCTTTATCTGTGTTTTTAATCTGCAAATACGCTTCTGATAAATTACTTAATCTAGTTGCAAATTTCTCATCATCGCCTAAAGTACGCTCTAATTCAAGAGATTCACTTAAATATTCAATTCCTTTTTCTGGCTGTTTTGAATACAAATATATAGTGCCAATATTGTTGAAGGCCGAACTTTTTAATTTAGGTTCGCCCGTTATATTTGCAACTTCTAATGCTAAGCTGCCATTTTCAATTGCTTTCTCGAAATCGCCAATTCTCTGATAATTACACGACATTATTGAATAATTTTCAAACGTGTAATTATTATCATTTAGCTTCTTACTTATTTCCAAAGATAATTGAGCGCACTCATTTGATTTCATGAACTCAGATTTTTCATATAAATACGCTGCTGTTCCACAACAGACGATCATTTTGATGCTATCTTCAGGTGTATCACTACTAAATATATGTCTACTACTAAGATTTCCTCTATCATATAACTCTGAAATCAATGAGTTACACAACTTAATATCAGCATTTTTACGTTGCAATAGTTCAAATTGAGCAAACAGACTGTCAATAGTCTGAGAATTTGCACTAAACATAAAACATGTTATAAAACATATTGTTATAAAATATTTTACCGTAGTCATTAACTGAAAATTCTGGAAATCACACAAAAATAACAATTTTTATGCGACAATAAAAGCTAAATTGCGGAAAACACCTACTAGCCTATCCGTAAAAATACGGATTGCATTAAACTAAAATATTATTTTACTTTGTATATGAAATTAAAACTACAACCAAAAAGGAATAAATAATATTAAACTAAGTCTATTCAAAACCAAAACCGTAATTTCTGATTTAAGTGGGTGTTGCTAAGACCTTAAGCTTAGCAAAGTTCTAAACGAAAGAGTACAAAAAGGGAGAAAGTATGGCAACTACAAAGTTTTGCTAATACTTTCTTCCTTTTTTGACATTGTGAAAAACACCATAAACCTGAAATAATCTCGATATTTTTAAGGAATTACAATCAAAAACAGATAACGTAAAAAGCAATTTTTATTAACAAACTACAAATTACACGGTAATTTTTTATCTTTGTCACTCAAAAGTAAACTTAGAAAGCAAAATTTTTGATAATAATAAAACAAAAAACATGAGTGGATTAAAAATTGTAGTATTGGCAAAACAAGTCCCCGATACACGAAATGTGGGTAAAGATGCCATGAAAGCTGACGGTACTGTTAACCGTGCAGCATTAGAAGCAATATTCAACCCCGAAGATTTGAATGCCTTAGAACAAGCTCTACGACTTAAAGATCGCATTCCAGGCTCAATCATAACTATTCTTACAATGGGACCGATTAGAGCTGCAGAAATTATTCGTGAAGGGTTGTATCGCGGAGCCGATAACGGCTACCTTTTAACAGACCGTGCTTTTGCAGGAAGCGACACACTTGCAACGTCGTATGCAATTTCTAAAGCAATAGAAAAAATTGGCAAATTCGACATTATCATTGCCGGACGACAAGCTATTGACGGCGATACAGCACAAGTAGGGCCACAGGTCGCCGAAAAACTCGGTTTACCTCAGATCACCTATGCTGAAGAGATAATTGATGTCAAGGGGAAAGAGATAATTGTAAAACGTCGTCTAGAACGCGGCGTTGAAACTGTGAAAGGTACGCTACCCTTAGTTATCACGGTTACAGGCTCTGCAGCAGAATGTCGTCCCAGAAACGCCAAGTTTACAATGAAATATAAACATGCACGCTCTGCTTCTGAACTGCAAGATGCTACAGAAGATTTCATGCAACTGTATAACTCAAGACCTTACCTTAAACTATCTGAACTTTCAGTAAATGACGTTGATGTCGATCATGAACAACTTGGTTTGAGTGGTTCGCCAACAAAAGTTAAAGAAATAGAAAACGTTGTACTGCAAGCTAAAGAATCAAAAGTAATTGGAAACAACGACCAAGAAATTGAAGAGATGATTGTTGAGTTAATAAAAAATCATACTATCGGTTAATTTATGTCAAATTCTAAAATTTATATACTGTGAACAATTTGTTTGTATTTTGTGAAATCGAAGATGGCCAGGTTGCTAATGTCAGTCTTGAGTTACTGACAAAAGGGAGATCATTAGCAACACAGTTAGGCTGTAAGCTCGAAGCTATAGCCATTGGTCACAAATTAGATAATATTGCAAGTCAGGTGGCTCCTTATGGAGTAGATGTTTTACACATTGCTGACCATAAGAAATTAGAACACTATTTGACTTTACCCTACACATCAATAATCATTGATTTGTTTTCAAAAACAAAACCTCAAATCGCCCTGTTAGGAGCAACTTCTGTTGGACGCGATTTGGGACCACGTGTTTCATCTGCATTAAAAAGTGGGCTTACTGCCGACTGTACATCACTTGTAATCGGCGATCACGAAGATAAAAAAGCTGGTAAAGTTTATAAAAACTTGCTTTATCAAATTCGCCCTGCGTTCGGCGGAAATATTATTGCTACCATCGTTAACCCCGACTGTCGTCCTCAAATGGCAACGGTTAGAGAAGGTGTAATGAAAAAAGAGGTTTTCAATAATTCGCATAAATGCGAAATCAAGAAAATTGATGTTGAGTCCATTGTTAGTGAAGCCGATTTTGTAGTTTCAATAATCGAGAGACACATAGAAAAACGCAAGATAAATATTCAAGGCGCACCAATCATTGTATCAGGAGGATACGGAGTTGGTTCAAAAGAAAATTTTAAACTTCTGTATGATTTGGCTGCCGTATTAGGTGGCGAAGTTGGAGCTTCACGCGCAGCCGTTGACGCCGGATTTGCCGAACACGAGCGTCAAATCGGTCAAACAGGAATTACCGTCCGCCCGAAACTATATATAGCTTGCGGTATTTCAGGACAGATACAACACCGTGCGGGTATGGATCAATCATCAATGATTATATCTATCAATACTGACCCACACGCGCCAATTAACGCAATTGCCGATTATTCAATTATTGGAAATATAACCGATATTATTCCAAAAATGATCGCAGCATATAAGAAAAACAGCAAATAAAAACTATAAAAAATAAAGCAATGGCTAATTTCTATACAGATAACTCAGATATGAAGTTTCATCTAACGCATCCGTTGATGAAAAAAATTATTGCTCTTAAAGAAAACAATTACACTGAGAAAGACATATACGATTATGCACCTGTTAATTACGAAGACGCGATTGACAGTTACGATAAAGTTTTAGAGATAGTAGGTGATATTTGCGGAAATGTAATAGCACCCAATGCAGAAGCAGTTGACCAAGAAGGTCCTACGGTTGTAAATAGTAGAGTTGTATATGCAGCAGGAACGCAACAAAACCACGACACCTTAACACAAGCCGGTTTGGTTGGCATGTCGTTACCACGCAAATATGATGGTTTGAACTTTTCAATGGTGCCTTACGTAATGGCAGCTGAACTAGTATCACGCGCTGACGCTGGTTTTGCCAACATATGGGGACTGCAGGACTGCGCGGAAACTATTCACGAATTTGCATCAGAAGAGCAAAAACAAAGATATTTACCACGATTCAATAAAGGAATTACAGCTGCCATGGGACTTACAGAGCCTGACGCAGGTAGCGACTTGCAAGCAGTTCAACTACGTGCAACCTATAACGAATCTGACGGAAAATGGTATTTAAACGGTGTAAAAAGGTTTATTACCAACGGCGACGCTGATGTAAATCTTGTTTTGGCTCGCTCAGAAGAAGGAACAAGCGATGGTCGTGGACTATCACTGTTTCTATATGACAAAACCAGCAACGCTGTAATAGTACGTCGAATAGAGAATAAAATGGGTATCAAGGGCTCTCCTACTTGTGAATTAGTTTTCACCAACGCACCAGCAGAACTTGTTGGCGATCGTAAAATGGGGCTAATCAAGTATGTAATGTCGTTAATGAATGGTGCACGTCTTGGTGTGGGAGCACAATCGGTTGGTATAGCTGAAGCAGCTTATCGCGAGGCTCTTGAATATGCGGCAGACCGCACACAGTTTGGTAAAACAATTAATCGGTTCCCGGCTGTTTACGAAATGCTAACAAACATGGACGCAAAAACCAAGGCTATACGTTCATTGCTATATGAAACCACTCGTTTCGTTGATATCTATAAAGCTCTCACACATATTTCCAATGAACGTAAGTTAGAAGTCGAAGAGCGTAACGAGATGAAAACATACCAAAAACTTGCAGATATTTTCACTCCACTTCTAAAATTAGTTTCAAGCGAATACTGTAACCAAATAGCTTACGATTCAATACAAATTCACGGTGGTTCAGGTTTCATGAAAGATTACCCTATTGAAAGAATGTATCGTGATGCTCGCATCACCACCATTTATGAAGGAACTTCGCAACTTCAAGTTGTTGCAGCAATACGAGGTATAGTTACAGGTTCTTATATGGCACAAATTCGTGAATACGAAAAAACCTCAGTGCTACCTAAACACGAGCCTTTGAAGAAAAGATTAATTAATATGGCAAACGAACTTGAAGAAACAATCAAATACGTTGTAGATATCAACTCTAAAGCAGGAAATTCTGATTTCATTGATTTCCATGCTCGCAGGTTAGTTGAAATGGCTGGAAATATAATAATGAGCTGGCTACTAATTATTGACAGTACTAGAGATGAAATATTTGAGAAACATGCATCAGTATTTGTTAAAATTGGAGCGGCTCAAAATAAACAACATATAGAATATATCAGAAATTGCAACTTAGACGAAATTTCAATGTTTAAAGTTGTTAATGAAGAATAACACTAAAAAACATTGATTGCATACGAAAGACTGTCATAAACAAAACTAATAGAAAGGATATAAAATCCTTACTCACAGCTTACTAATTAAAACAAAAGTTTTGACCATATATGACAGTCTTTTTATTTTGACATATCAAATGTCAAAACTCTCTTTTATCAAATATTCCTACCTTTTTGCATAAAATATTCTATTTTAAAGCAAGTAAATAATATATTTGCAGGTTAATTGTTATATGTTATATACAATGAGAATATTAATAAATAAAAACTGCCACTTGTTACCATCAAAATATAAAAAATCTTATCTGTTAAGCCTGATGTTTCTGGCAATAATGGTTATGTCATGCGCTAGACACGACAAATTACTTTACTTAAACACAGAAGATTTTAACGTAAGTAACCCGCTTTATACGGAATATGTCTTAAAACCAAACGATGCTTTATATATCAGGATAGTTTCCGCAGATGAGCGCGTAAACAATCTATTTAAGCCCGTTGCTGAAGACAGGATTTACAACGTATCCGAAAGCAATCTTTATTTATTTAGCTACTTGATCAGCAACGACAGTATGATTGCTCTACCAATCATTGGTAAAATAAATGCAGCCGGACTAACAGTAATTGATTTTGAGAGCAAACTACAAGAAGCTGTGAACGAAGTCGTAAACGAAGCCTTTGTCACAGTTAGGTTAGTTAATTACAATGTTACAGTGATAGGTGAAGTTGCTAGACCTGGCACAATCCCAATATATCAACCAAACTCAACAATATTTGACGTTCTTGCGAAAGCTGGAGACATTTTAAATAGCGGTAATCGAAATGAAATATCTGTTCTTAGGGAAGAAGACAATGTTTTGACAAAATATAAAATTGACTTAGGCTCTATTGACGCGATAAAGTCGCCGGTATACTACTCTTATCCAAACGACGTTATAATTGTTAAACCACTTAAATACAAAACCATCAGAGAAAACATTCCTTTATATTCACTTTTACTATCAACTATTACCACGTTTTTATTAGTTTTGAACGTAATTAATAAAAAATAAATAAACTATTTTAGGTTCAAACCATGGAACAACAATTGGTCAATCAGATACAAAGTAGCGACAACATCGACTTAAAAAGAATTTTATTCAGGCTCTTAGCAAATTGGTACTGGTTAGTTTTAGGAAGTTTAGTAGGCTACACGGTTGCTTATGTTATTAACAGATACACAGTTCCAGTCTACGGGGTATCAACCACAATGGTTTTGTCAATTGATAATAGTTCAAGCTATTTTGATAGAAGTTTAATTGATGGTTTAAATCTGATCAAAAAAGAAAAGAATTTAGAAAATGAGATCTCCATTCTTAAATCGTATGATCTAAACTCAAAGGTTATTAATCAACTTAATTTTGATGTGACATATGTTGGATTAGGACGAATTAGAGACGGCGAAGTATATAAAAATAATCTTTTCTATATTGACTACGACACAAGTTTTGTGCAGGCAAAACACACCCCTTTCATACTCACACCTTTAGACAACAACAAAATTAAAATACACTTTGAAACTCTTGGAGAATATGTTACGGTTGATTATGGCGAATGGATAGAAAACGATCTGTTTCGATTTCGTGTCATATCCCTAGGCAATGATAATACAATTCGTCCAGACAAATATTCTATCTGGTTTAACGATACCGAGTCTCAAATACAGCGATATAGATCTAAGTTACAAATAAGTAAGTTGTCAGAAGATGGAACAATTTTAAAACTCTCATCATCTGGTGAAGTTCCTAGTAAAGAGATTGATTATCTAAACACACTTACCGAACTATACATCAAACGTGATTTAGAAGAGAAACATCAAATGATAGAGAGCATTATTGACTTTATTGATCAACAACTATCCGATATCACTGACTCACTATACAAAGCAGAAATACGTTTACAGAACTTCCGCTTAGAAAACGATGTTATAGATATATCCAAAGAAGGTCAAGTGTTGTTATCCAAGTACGAATCTTTGCAAACAGAAAAAGATCAAGAGGTTGTAAAGTATAAATATCTTAAGTATTTAAAAAAACAGCTAGAAGATAAGAAAAGTGACCCTTCAATACTTGCCCCGGGTGTAGCTGGAATAAACGATCCTATACTTACCAATATAATTTCTCAGATAAATCAGGCAAAATCTGAAAAACATAGTTTAGCATATTCTACTCGCAAAGAAATATCCTCTATTACACTACTTGATCAAAAAATCTCAGGCTTGGAAGAGGGGCTTGAAATGAATGTTAAATCACTTATAGAACAAGTTAATATTAGAATTGTTGATTTAAATAAGAGAATAGATGATGTCTTTGCCGAACTTAAAAAGCAGCCTGTTAATGAGCGACTTTTATTAAACATTCAAAGAAAATTTACTTTAAACGACAACATTTATACCTATTTACTTGAAAAAAGAGCCGAAGTTGGAATTACAAAATCCAGTATATTATCAGATGCTAAAGTACTTGATGCTGCAGGGTTAAGTGGTATAAGTCAACTTTATCCTAAAAGAAAACAAAATCTGATGATGGGTGTATTTACCGGTATTTTAATACCCATACTATTAATTTTAATACTCGATTTCCTAAACCTAAAAATTTTAGACAGAAAAGAAGTTGAAGAAAACACTATGGTACCTATACTCGGAGGCATTGGACACAACACAACCCTTTTGGAACACGTAGTTGACGAAAAACCGAGATCTTCAATCGCAGAATCGTTTAGAAGCCTAAAAACAAACTTGCAATTTATGATTGGGGAAGAAGGAAGTAAAATTATTTCAATTACATCGGGTATAAGTGGAGAAGGAAAAACATTCTGTTCAACTAACTTAGCAATAGTTTATGCTTCGCTAAACAAAAAGACAGTTATTGTTGGATTAGATTTAAGGCGCCCAAAAATTCATAAGAGTTTTGATATTAAAAATGATATAGGTATCACAAATTATTTGCTTAATAAAGTATCGTTAGATGAAATAATTTTCCCCACAAAAATCAATAACTTAGATTTAATTCCCACAGGTATACAACCTCCAAACCCAAATCAACTCATTGAGTCTGCTAAATTTAAAGAATTGTTATCGCAATTAAAATCTATGTACGACATAATTGTTATTGACACTCCTCCTGTAGCATTAGTCAGCGACGCAGTTTATATTTCAAAATTATGTGACATAAACGTCTTTGTTATCAGATTAAGATATACAACCCGACCAGTTTATAATATCATAAACGACTTATACGAAAACAGAGGTATAAAAAATCTGGCAATAGCACTGAATGATATAAAAAGCAGTGGATATTATGGATACAGAAGCTATAGATATAGTTACGGGTACGGTTATAATTATGGATATGGATACGATAATTATTACGGAGCTCATGAAGAGTATTTCGACGATGTTTTACCAAAAAAACCTTGGCTAATACGCAATATAGAAAAATTCAGAAAGAACAAAGCCTAATAAAATACAAAAGGAGAGCAACAAAAGCCCTCCTTTGTTTTTCATGATATTTGTATAATATTTAGTGACATATTTTGAATATATTTGCCACTCTATTAAACAAAGAACAACTTTTTACAATATGACAATTTTAGATCTAAGCGAACAAGAAATAATCAGACGTGAGTCACTGCAGGAATTAAGGAAAATGGGAATTGAACCCTATCCACAGGAAACGTATGAAGTTAATACAACCACAGAAGACATTAGAGAAAAATTTGACCCCGAACAAAACAACTTCCAAAACATAAGTTTGGCGGGGAGAATAATGAGCCGTAGAATTATGGGCAAAGCTTCATTTGCTGAACTTATGGACAGTAAAGGAAGAATACAACTCTACTTCAACCGCGATGAAATATGCAAAGGCGAAGATAAAACACTATATAACGAAGTATTTAAAAAGCATCTAGATATAGGTGACATCATAGGTGTAAAAGGATATGCTTTTGTTACTCAAGTTGGTGAAAAAAGTGTTTTTGTATCAGAATTCAAGATACTATCTAAAACACTGCGTGTATTACCAATAGTAAAAGAGAAAGATGGCGTAACATACGATGCCTTTACCGACCCCGAACAAAGGTACAGACAAAGATACGTCGATCTAATAGTAAACCCACACATAAGAGACGTTTTCGTGAAACGCACTATCATTGTTGACACCATGCGTAAAATGTTTAATGAACGTGGATACTTAGAAGTTGAGACACCCATTTTACAACCTATTCCAGGTGGAGCAGCAGCACGTCCATTCGTTACCCATCACAATGCTTTAAACATACCTCTGTATCTTCGGATAGCCAATGAACTATATTTGAAAAAACTTATAGTCGGTGGATTTGAAGGTGTTTACGAATTTTCCAGAAATTTCAGAAACGAAGGTATGGATAGAACCCATAACCCCGAATTTACAGTTATGGAGATATATGTTGCCTACAAAGATTACAACTGGATGATGGGGTTTACCGAAACAATGTTGGAAAAAGTAGCTATAGCACTTCACGGGACAACAAAAGTAACGGTTGGCGACAAAGTCTTGGATTTCAAAGCTCCGTACAGACGAGTTACTATGATTGACGCCATCAAAGAACATACAGGTATCGACATCACAGGAAAAGATGAAAACGAACTTCGAAAAATATGTAAAGAATTGAACATTGAGGTTGACGAATCATTCGGGAAAGGCAAACTTATAGACGAAATATTTGGCGAAAAGTGCGAGCAACACATGATTCAGCCAACATTTATCATCGACTACCCAATAGAGATGTCTCCTCTTTGCAAAAAACACAGAACAAACCCCGAGCTGACTGAGCGTTTCGAGCTAATGGTTAACGGCAAAGAGTTGTGTAACGCCTATACAGAGCTTAACGACCCAATCGACCAGCTTGAACGTTTCCAAGAACAACTGAAACTAAGCGAAAAAGGCGATGACGAGGCAATGTTTATCGACCACGATTTTGTGAGAGCATTAGAATATGGTATGCCACCAACAGCAGGAATGGGAATAGGAATCGATAGACTTGCAATGATAATGACAAATCAACCATCTATACAAGATGTCCTGTTTTTCCCACAAATGCGTCCCGAGAAAAAGGCTGAAACAGATAGTCCTGAAAAATTCACAGCAATCGGCGTTCCAAGCGACTGGGTCGATGCAATTAAAAAAGCAGGATTTCTAACAGTTTCATCATTAAAAGAGACAAATGTGAATAAAATACATCAGGCAATATGTGGTGTCAATAAAAAATTCAAACTTGGATTGCAAAATCCTACTATTGAAGAGATTAAGGGTTGGATATCGTAAACAATACGTTACCTGCAACTATAATAAACCGACAGGATGAATGAACAGATATTCATATTAAATAAAAACCAATCTTTGGTAGAATTGAATGAAAGTGAATTCATGACTGAAAAACATTTTCAGGAATTATTAGAGAATTACCCTAATTTAATTTCAGGTAGTCAAATAAATCCTGACAATCCAAGAAAATGGATACTTATTTCAAGAGAATTTGGAATTCCAAATGAAGAAGCAGGAAATAATATTTGGTCATTAGACCATTTATTTATTGACCAAGACGGAATACCAACATTAGTAGAAGTAAAAAGAAGTTCTGACACGAGAATAAGAAGAGAAGTAGTTGGACAAATGCTTGATTATGCTGCAAATGCAGTAACTTATTGGTCGTTAAATGAAATTAGAAATAAGTATGAAAAATATTGTGAAACAATTAACATTGACCCTGAAATAAAAATTCAAGAATTGATTGATGAATCAGGAGATATTGAAAAATTTTGGGATACTGTTGGAACTAATTTGAAAGCAGGAAAAATAAGAATGTTATTTATCGCAGACAAAATCCCTAAAGAACTTCAAAGAATTATTGAATTCCTAAATGAACAAATGACTCCTGCAGAAGTACTTGGATTAGAAATCAAACAATTTGGAAATGAAACAATAAAAACGCTTGTTCCGAGAGTTATTGGACAGACTTATTCTGCTCAAATAAAAAAGGGACTTCGAGAATACAACCAATGGACAGAGGAAACCTTCTTCAATGAATTGGAACGAAGAAACGGAAAAATTGCAGGAGATATAGTTAGAAAAATAATTGAGCATCTTGAAAACAAAGTTTCCCGATTTTGGTTTGGAAAAGGGAAAAGGAGTGGTTCAATTGTTCCAGCATTGGACTTATCGGATAATTCTCATTTTCCATTTGCAATATGGACTTATGGAAAAATTGAAATTTATTTTCAGTGGTATAAAGACAAGCCACCATTTGACAGCATTGAAACAAGAATGAAAATTTTAGAGAAACTGAATGAAATAAAAGGAGTTAGTATTTCTGAAGACAAAATTGACAAAAGACCATCTTTTGACATTAAATTATTGAAAGACAAATCAGAATACGAAAAATTTATTAGGCTTTATGATTGGTTTTTTGAAGAATTAGATAAAATTGATAGCAGGTAATACGCAATAAAAAAACATAGGGCGGAAAGTGGTAAATTTGAACTACATAACATTTAATAAACAGCTTGGTAAATTGATAGGTAGCTACTTTTAATTGTCCTACGTCTCTTATTGCCAACCGTTATGAGAAAAAAAGCCAGTAGCCATATGCTTTTCTTTCATAGCACGCAAGACTCTCTAAAAACAATTCCACTGCTTTTGACAATTGATAAACAAATTGGTATTTTTGACAATTATTACGGCAAGCCATGCGCATTGATATTCTTACAGTTTTACCTGAACTATTAAGCAGTCCTTTCGAGCACTCGATTTTAAAAAGAGCTCGTGAAGCAAAAGTTGTAGAAATTTTTATTCACGATATCCGCAACTGGTCAACCAACAAGCACAAACGTGTTGATGACTACGCTTTCGGCGGTGGTGCCGGTATGGTTATGACAATTGACCCTGTTTTTAGGGCTATAGAACAGCTAACGTCCGAGCGAGAATATGATACAATTATCTACACTTCACCCGATGGCGAGAGGTTTAACCAACAGACAGCCAACCGATTATCGACAAAGCAAAACATAATGATATTGTGTGGTCACTACAAGGGAATAGACCAACGTATTCGCGACCACTTAATTACTGAAGAGATTTCAATTGGCGATTACGTTTTAACCGGTGGCGAACTTGCAGCAGCTGTAATTTGCGACTCTGTAGTCAGGCTACTTCCGGGTGCTATTAGCGATGAGACATCGGCGTTAACCGATTCATTTCAAGACAGTTTGCTCGCTCCACCTGTTTACACACGCCCTGCGGAATACAGAGGCTGGAAAGTTCCAGATGTTCTGCTCTCTGGCAACGATGCCGAAATAGAAAAATGGAGATTTAACCAATCATTGGAACGAACACGCAGGCTACGCCCCGATTTAATGAATGATGATAATAATTTATCATAACGCACTATGTTTACTGTAATAATTATCATTGCTTTAGGTATTATTGTTGGCTATTTTTTGCGAAATAAGTCAAAAACTAAAAGCTTTATCGAAAAACTTACTATGGTAGTAATTTTTGCACTATTGTTTGTCTTGGGCGTTGCAATCGGGAACGATAAAAACATAATGAATTCTTTGCAAACATTAGGCTTACAGGCTATGATAATATCGCTCGGAGCTATCGCAGGGAGCGTTCTGTTGGCTTGGTGGGCATATATAGCAATTTTCAAAAACCGTAAGTAAACCTATGCTTGGAAGCCTTATAATACTTATATTCTTTATAATCGGCACATTAGTAGGATATTACGACATTTTACCATTCGACCTGCAAAATTATAATGTCGATGAGTATACTCTTTACTTACTGATGTTTTTGGTTGGAATTGGCATTGGTTCAAACAAAGAGTCGCTGTCAATTATCAAAAAAATCAATTGGAAAATGGTTATTATTCCTCTAATAACTATTGTAGGGACATTTTTGGGAGTTACCGTTTCAGCACTCTTTATTAGCGGCATAAGTATTTACGATATATGGGCAATTGGTGCAGGATACGGATATTACAGTTTATCAAGTATCTATATATCAAGCATACGCGGAGAGGCTCTCGGAGCTATCGCTCTGTTATCAAATATAATACGGGAGCTGTTTACATTGGTATTTACACCGGTTTTAGTGCGGTATTTCGGAAAAATTGCACCCATATCGTCGGGTGGCGCAACAAGCATGGATACTACATTACCGATAATAACAAAATACTCGGGTAGCGATTACGCTTTAATTTCTGTTTTCCACGGAACAGTGTTAACAGTGTTAGTGCCGATAATAGTTACTTTTTTTGCTAATCTAAACCCCTGAATTTACTCGTTGTCTGTGCATTTCCATCATCTGCGCAATTGTTTCGTCACTGTGTTTCCAACGTCTATGCGACCATAGATAGTACTCTGGCTTGCGCCTAATTATCTCTTCCACTTTAGCCATATACTTTTGGGTAACTTCTCCATACTTGGTTTCTGCCGGGTTTTCAATCATATCAATTATCTCCAACGTATAATAGCCACGCTTAACCTTTTGAACATCAAAATAGACAAGTGGTATATTTTGAGTGCGCGAATACTCTTCAGCTCCATGTAAACAAGGCGTATCGTATCCAAAGAACTTTGCCATTATTGATTTTTGGACATTTGTTGGATTTTGGTCAGCAGCTAATATTATACTCGAGGGCTTCTCTTTTTTCGACATAAAGAAATCACGGGTACCCTTGATAGATACCATTTGCATACCAAAACGCTCACGCTTTTTACGCGACCAGTTCTCCATTAAAACATTAGTCATTGGCATATAGATAGATACTGTTTGATGTTTTATTTGCATATCTACAGCCAAAATTCCCCACTCCCAGTTACCATAGTGCGAGGCAAGATTGATAACATCTCTGCCCTCCAAAAAATATTTATCCAAAGCCTCTGGATTCAACACTTTCCAACGTTTTTTTAATTGACGTTCCGACATATAAAATCCTTTCAAAGTTTCAAGGATTACATCAGATAGATGTAAATAGAACTTTCGGGCAATTCCTCTTATCTCCTTTTCGTCTTTTTCAGGAAAACACTTGTGTAAATTGCTATAAACCACCTTTTTGCGATATCCCACAACGTGATACAAAACAAACGCCATTAAGTGCGAGTTTAACTGTAGAATCCAAAACGGCGTTATTCCTACTGAAAAAACAAAAGCCCTGAACAGCTGAAAAAGAATTTTATTTACCATGGTTTTAGTCTTATTTTAGCTACAAATTTAGAAATTAAACGTTTCTATATCGTTTTAAAAAAAAATAATATTAAGAGTTAAGCTGCTTTACATGGTTTAACTCTATTTTTAATTCGTTGCTTTGCATCAGTAAACTGTATTATCTTTAGCTGACACCTGCCTTATTATCACACACTTGAATTGCATTTACCAATTGAGCCTGCAAAATATTATTCTATTTAAAATGAATGCTTAACTTTGTAGTTCTCAATTATAAAATATCTAAAAAATATGACTCTTTTTAAAAATACTGGAGATAAAGATACCCGATCGGGGTTTGGCGAGGGGCTTTTTGAAGCTGCAAAGAAGAACGAAAACATAGTTGCACTTTGTGCCGACCTTACAGGCAGCGTAAAAATGGATAAGTTTGCTGCTGAATTTCCAACTCGCTTTTTCCAGACAGGAATTGCCGAAGCAAATATGATGGGCGTAGCAGCAGGATTAACTATTGGGGGGAAAGTACCTTTTGCGGGAACCTTTGCCGAATTTGCCTCCGGACGCGTTTACGACCAAGTCCGTCAAAGCATAGCTTACAGCAATAAAAACGTTAAAATTGCCGCATCACATGCAGGTGTTACTTTAGGTGAAGATGGTGCAACACACCAAACTATGGAAGATATTGCTTTGATGAAGGTTTTGCCAAACATGGTAGTAATAAATCCGGCTGACTTTAATCAAACAAAAGCGGCAACCATCGCTGCGGCAGAATATAAAGGTCCTGTATATTTGCGCTACGGACGTCCAAAAGTACCCAATTTTACACCTGAAGATATGCGTTTCGAAATTGGTAAAGCGTGGACACTTAAAGAGGGCAAAGATGTAACTATCTTTGCCACAGGTCATTTGCTGTGGAAAGCCATTGAAGCCGTTGAAATTCTATCTGCGAAAAACATTGATGTTGAGTTGATAAATATCCACACAATAAAGCCTTTAGACAAAGAAGCTGTTTTAAAATCGGTAGCCAAAACAAAAGCTGTTGTTACTGCTGAAGAACACTTAATGAATGGCGGACTTGGCGACAGTATTGCTCAACTGTTGGCTCAAAAACTACCCACACCTATTGAGTACGTAGCTGTAGATGACCAGTTTGGCGAAAGCGGAACACCTGAACAGCTTTTAGAAAAATTTTGTCTTGATACCAAAGACGTTGTCAAGGCTGTAGAGAAAGTTCTAAAACGCAAATAAATATTTCAGTTTAAGATTATTTAAAAACATATATGTCTTTAAATCAAATACTTATTTTAAAAAAATGCTAATTTCGTGTACCTAACACATTAAATGAGCAACAAGCAAATAGATAAAAAAATAATTGAACTAATGAAGTCCGAAAGTAACCATAATCGTGCTTTCGGACTTTTGGTATCTGAGTATGGTCAACGACTTTACTGGCATATTCGTAAAATGGTTATTAGCCACAGTGATACAGACGACATTTTACAAAACACCCTTCTCAAAGCATATCAAGGTTTCGATTCTTTTCGAGGCGATTCATCGCTCTTTACATGGCTTTACAAAATTGCAACAAATGAAACTATCAATTTTATAGACAAGAAAAAACGCCATTTAACAGGTTCTAACAATTTGTATGAACACAACATGTCACTATTACAATCTGAAAACGAAATATCTGGTGACCAAATACAGTTAAAACTTCAAAAAGCCATTCAGCAACTACCTGATAAACAGCGTTTAGTATTCAATATGAAATACTTCGATGATATGAAATTTTCTGAAATGTCGAAAATTTTAGATACAAGTGTTGGCGCACTTAAAGCCTCGTATCATCACGCTGTTAAAAAAATTGAGAAGTATCTGCTAGACAACTCATTGTAAATTAATATTTCTACAATTATTTAAACTTATCACACTATTTAGCCAAGTTCAAATACTATTACTTGATAAAAATGGTACACTTATTGCAATAAACAGAGGTAGTCAGGGTAATCCTGTTAATGCGCGAAAGCACATTCATAAGAGGGTAATTTCTGACATTAGATGTTTGACAATATGTATAATTATCCGAAATATTTAAATGATTAAACTTTCCGGCACCCTAACGACTCACTCGCATAACTGTACCAGTACACATGCAACTATGAGCAACACTGAAAACCGCACTTTTATTCCCTCAAATGCTCATAACGCCGGAAAGTTTTTTTTTACAGTTTAATATGTATATTTAAAGTATAATCAACTAAACTATTTTTTTATGACACACAAATTACCTGAATTGCCATATGCAAAAAATGCGCTCGAGCCGCATATTTCACAAAAAACGCTTGAATTCCATCACGGGAAACACCATCAAACGTATGTGAACAATTTAAACAACCTTATTAAAGGTACCGAATTTGAACAGATGTCGCTGCTTGATATTATTAAAAAAAGCTCTGGTGGAATTTTCAACAATGCCGCCCAAGTTTGGAATCACACATTTTATTTTGAGCAGCTATCATCAACTCCTAAAAAAAGCCCTTCGGGGACATTGGAAAACCTTATAAACTCAAGTTTTGGTTCATTAGAGAAGTTTAAAGCTGAATTTGATAAAGCTGCTGCTACACTTTTTGGCAGCGGTTGGGCTTGGTTAGTTAAAGACGACAAAGGGAAACTATCTATTCAACAAACTTCAAATGCCGAAACTCCAATTAGAACAGGTACTAAATGTTTAATGGTTATTGATGTTTGGGAACACGCCTATTATTTAGACACCCAAAACGCAAGACCTAAATACATTGAAAACTTCTGGAACGTTTTAGATTGGAAAGTTATTGAAAGCAGACTTTAATTTTGTGCTCAAATAAAAGCACGGAAGCTATTGCAAAGCATATAAGCTTTTTTTATCGCTGCACAACTTGCAAAACTATTTAAAACAACAACGAGAGAGATGAATTCATCTCTCTCGTACCATTTATTAACCCTTAAAACCATGTTGACAGTTGTTCTCTGTCAAAACTTAAAACCTTGCCAAATATACGGATTATTTCTTCAAATGTTACAAAATTGTTAAAACAATTAGTTTTTATATAGTTTCTAGAAATATCTTAACAAGGAATGAGAAATAAATAGCAAAATTACGCAAAACATTTAAAAAAATAAATAGTAAAAATTAAAAGTAGTAACTTATATTTGTATCGTCTAAGACAAAACAAAAAAGACGGAAAAATTAGATGTCATTTACTAATCAAACAGATCAAAACAAATCGTATTTAAACATCAGGCAACTTTTTTCAATTTCCTCCATTTCCGTTTTTCTCACAACAAAGCTACCAGTATTAGTATTAACAATATATTCAACAATTAAACAAATAAAATATTTGCTTGCTAATAATAAGATAAAGTTTTTTAGCAAACAGTTACATATTTGTTTTAGCAAACATTAACTAAAGTGATGAAGAACAAAAGTTTAGTATCAATTACCGATTATTCGAAAGAGGATTATTTAGAAATTATAAGAGTCGCTTCCGAATTTGAAAAAGATCCAATTCAGGACATATTACGAGGATACGTTATTGCTACCCTTTTTTTTGAGCCATCAACAAGGACTCGCCTGAGTTTCGAAAGTGCAGTTAATAAATTAGGAGGAAGAGTCATTGGATTTACCGATGCGGGGACATCAAGCGTGCAAAAGGGCGAATCACTAAAAGATTCTATTCTCACGGTAGCAAACTATTCTGATTTGATTGTAATGCGACATCCCATCGAAGGTAGCGCACGATTTGCTAGTGAAATATGTAATATTCCAATTGTGAACGCAGGTGACGGAGCAAACCAGCACCCTACACAATGCTTGTTAGACTTGTACAGCATTTACAAAACACAAGGAACTTTAGAAAATTTGAATATTGCCATGGTAGGCGATTTAAAATATGGACGTACAGTTCACTCTTTGATTATGGCACTATCAGAGTTTAACCCAACTTTCAACTTTATTTCGCCAGACGAACTCAGAATTCCCCTAAAATATAAGGCTTTCTTAAATAATAAAGGATTAAAGTATTATGAACATACTGAATTAGAAGATGCATTGCAATACTCTGATATCATATATATGACAAGGGTTCAAAGAGAGCGTTTTTCGGACCCAATTGAGTACGAAAAGGTAAAAAATGCATATGTACTGAAAAATTCAATGCTACAGAATACCAAAGATAATATGAAGATTTTACACCCTCTGCCAAGAGTCAACGAAATTAGTACCGATGTGGACACAAATCCTAAGGCATACTATTTTCATCAAGCGCTTAATGGCGTGTACACTCGCCAAGCTATTATTTCTAAAATATTGGGTGTTAAATAATTGATAATAATAAAGAACTAAACATATGAAAGACAAAACATTAAGTGTAAGCGCTATAAAAGAGGGAACTGTAATTGATCATATCCCTGCCAATCAACTTTTCGATGTTATCTCTATTTTAAAGCTAGATAAACTAAATACCACAATGACATTCGGAACTAACTTGCCAAGCAAAAAATTGGGTACAAAAGCAATCATAAAAATTGAGGGCAAGTTTTTCGAGGTTGATGAGATAAACCGCATTGCATTGGTTGCACCACAAGCTAAATTAAATATTATTCACGATTACACCGTCACAGAAAAGTGGGTTGTTGAAGTCCCCGAAGAGATTATCGGAATTGCTAAATGTGTTAACCCAAAATGCATAACGAATAACGAAGCTGTAGTCACAAAATTTACAGTTGTTGATAAAGAAAAAGTAGCTTTAAAATGTAGATATTGCGAAAAAGTTACAGACAGACAGCATCTAGTTGTTATTTAACTGAAAACCATTAACATAAGAAGATTTTTCACTTTTTGGATTTTCCTAAGAATTTTTAATGCATAAAATATAAGCTATCTAAAACATAACTGTTGAACAGCTATCAAATTACTTTTATTATTATTGCATTAATTTAATTTGATTATGAGAAGTTTGATTAAAAGCGAACGATTTATACTCACTATATATTTGTTGGTATTCATTTCTGCAATATTAATTCTTTTATCGTTTGATAAGATCCACATACACTTGTTTATCAACAGAAATTCAAATGAAACTCTAGACTTTATTTTCAGATACATTACAATTTTAGGAGATGGTTTTTTTGTAGCTTCATTCTGCCTGTTGCTTATACTTTACAAATACAAAACCGCAATTACACAAACTTTAGCATTTGCTTTATCAGGAATTACTGTGCAATTAATAAAAAATTTAATTTTTAACGACTCTCCACGTCCTAATCTCTACTTCGAAGCCTTTCCCGAATATTCTCTAAGATTTGTTGAAGGTGTAAAAGTAGCTAATTATTACAGTTTCCCATCCGGTCATACGGCAAGCGCTTTTGCCCTGTTTTTTATATTCATTTTTATGATAAAAAACAGATGGTTAAAAGTTCTTTTCTTAATAATAGCGATGCTTGTAGGCTATTCAAGAATGTATCTCTCACAACATTTTATGATTGATATTACATTTGGCTCATTAATAGGAGTAATATCTGCTATAATTATTTATTCATTTATGGGTCGCTACAATAACGAGAAACTTGAAAGCTCGTTAATTAAAACATTTTTTAAACTAAAATAATATTGATTAAATTACGTCTGTTGTTTATTTGAGAGCAAAAAGTGATTTATATCACATTGTAGTGAAATAATACGCTTTTTTTCTTTCAAATAATTCGCTAAAGACAAAAGGGTTAACTACATTTGCGGATAAACTAAAAATTCGAAAGTGTAGCATATTGTTTTAAGCAAAACTGACTGCACATAAACTATTTTATAAATGAATTTAACCTAATAAATTATACAATATGAAACCCTCACACATTGAACACATTGGCATCGCGGTTAAAAATCTTGACGATGCTATTCCATTTTTTACAAAACTTCTTGGACAAGAATGTTACGCCATTGAAGAAATTAAAGATCAGAAAGTAAAAACCGCTTTCTTCAAAGTTGGTCAAACAAAAATTGAACTGTTAGAACCAACAGACCCTGAAGGACCAATAGGTAAATTCATTGAGAAAAGAGGAGAAGGCATTCATCATATAGCCTTTGCTGTTGACGATGTAAATGCTGCACTCAAAGGAGCCGAAGAGATGGGCATCAACCTAATTGACAAAAAAGGTCGCAAAGGAGCAGAAAATTTAAACATTGGTTTTCTACACCCAAAATCAACATACGGAGTATTAACCGAGTTTTGCAGTAAATAAAACCATTTCAAATAGTTTTATCGCTTAGTGATATAAGTCCTAAACTGTATTTATTAAAATAATAAAATACAATCATTAATATTTTCAACAAATGACAAATCAAGATAAAGTAAAAAAATTAATCGATCTGCGAGCAGAGGCTAAACTCGGTGGTGGAGAAAAACGCATTGCCTCGCAACACAAAAAAGGAAAACTTACAGCACGCGAAAGAATTGACCTTTTGCTTGACGAAGGTAGCTTTGAAGAGATGGACATGTTCGTAACACACCGTTGCACCGATTTCGGCTTGGAAAACGAACATTACTACTCCGATGGTGTTGTTACAGGATACGGAACAATCGAAGGACGACTTGTTTACGTGTTTTCACAAGATTTTACCGTGTTCGGAGGTTCGCTCTCTGAAACATTTGCTCAAAAAGTTTGTAAAATCATGGATACAGCTATGAAAGTAGGTGCCCCCGTAATAGGTATCAACGACTCTGGAGGAGCACGTATTCAAGAAGGTGTTGTATCATTAGCAGGCTACGCTGAAATTTTTCAACGTAACATTTTGGCATCAGGCGTTATCCCACAAATTTCTGCAATCTTCGGACCATGTGCAGGCGGAGCAGTATATTCACCTGCGCTAACAGACTTTATAATAATGTCAAATGACACAAGCTATATGTTTGTTACCGGACCTAAGGTTGTAAAAACAGTTACCGGCGAAACAGTTACATTAGAAGAGTTGGGCGGTGCGTCAATACACTCCACAAAATCAGGTGTGGCTCACTTCTCGGTTGAAAACGAAGAAAAAGGTATTCAACTACTTAGAAAACTGCTTACATATTTGCCACAAAACAATATGGAAGAGGCTCCGATTGTACCAACCGACGACCCAATCGACCGACTTGAAGATTCTCTAAACAGTATCATACCCGACCTGCCAAGCATTCCATACGATGTGAAAGATGTAATTAAAGCTATCGTTGACAACGGCGAATACCTTGAGGTGCAAGCAAATTATGCACAAAATATCGTTACATGTTTTGCGCGTTTCGACGGTCAATCAGTTGGATTGGTTGCCAATCAACCTAAAATTTTGGCAGGCGTACTCGATATAAATGCTTCTAGAAAAGCAGCAAGATTTGTACGTTTTTGCGATGCATTCAACATTCCACTCGTTACTTTAGTTGATGTTCCAGGATTTTTGCCCGGTACTGGTCAAGAGTACAACGGAATAATCATTAACGGAGCAAAATTGCTCTTCGCTTATGGCGAAGCAACAGTTCCAAAGGTTACAGTAATCCTTCGCAAAGCCTACGGTGGTGCTTATGACGTGATGAGTTCAAAACACCTAAGAGGTGACTTGAACTATGCTTGGCCCACAGCCGAAATTGCAGTAATGGGACCTAAAGGAGCTATAGAAGTACTATACAGTTCTGAGCTGAAAAAAATAGAAGACGAGGCTGAAAAAAATAAGTTTCTTGAAGAGAAAGAGAAAGAGTATATAGAAAAGTTTGCAAACCCCTATGTTGCAGCAAAATATGGATATATCGATGATGTGATTGAACCGAGAAACACACGCTTTAGAGTAATCAGGGCACTGCAATCGCTTGCAACAAAGAGAGGTAGCAATCCTCCTAAAAAACACTCAAATCTACCACTATAAAACTCTGTAAAACAATGAGAAAGAATTTTTATAGCATTCTGGTAGCAACAATCCTAACCTTTGTCTGTTTCAGCGTGTCAACTGCGCAGTCAATTAGCGACTTGCGTATCAACGAAGTTATGTTGGAAAACACCGACAACTACGTTGACCAATTCGGAAACCGCAGTGTTTGGATTGAGATAATGAACCTTGGATATAATGATGTAAACATTGCTAACTGCTACTTAACAAACGACATCAATAATCCCAAAATGTATCGTATCCCCGAAGGCGACCCCGTGACAGTGATTCCAAAAAGATATTTCATGCTATTTTTTGCAGATGGAGTGACACAACACGGAACTCAACACCTGAACTTCACTCTTGAAACAAAAAGATTTGTAGCACTATTCAGTTCTGACGGAAGAACTTTAATTGACAGTGTAACACTTCCGAATTTACCGCCAAATACCACATATTGTCGAAAGCCAGACGGAGTTGGCAATTGGCAAGTAAGCGAAATTACAACACCGGGCGCAACAAACGATATTTTTGACAATACTGCTACAGCAAACGAAACCTTTGCAAAGTTAGACCCCTACGGAGTTATTATGACAATTATAGCCATGATAGCTGTGTTTATCCCGCTTTGGATACTCTATCGCATTTTTGAATTTATAGGAAATGTGAATCAAGGAAAATTCAAGTTGCGTAGGAAAAAAGGTGCCAAAGAAGATAGCATTGCAGATGAAGAAGAACAAATTTCTGGCGAAGTTATCGCAGCAATTTCGGCTGCTATTCATCTATTTAAAGAGAATCAGCATGACCTTGAATCTGAAATTATTACAATTAAGCGCACATCCAAAATGTATTCACCTTGGAGTTCTAAGATTCATAACTTAACAAAAACGCCAGAAGTAAGACGTAACAAATAACAATACAAATATCAATAAACATGAAAGATTTCAATTTCAAAATAAACGACAACGAATATAAAGTACAGATTATCAATGTTGAAGAAAATATTGCTTCGGTCGAAGTAAATGGCACTCTATACAACGTTGAATTGGAAAAAGCATTACAAAAACAAATCGTACGCCCTGTGCATAAAGCACCTGCGATACAACAACACCAACAGGCTGTAATTGCCTCAAGTACACCGTCAACCAGTGGTGCCAGTCCATTGAAAACGCCACTACCGGGAACAATTCTCGATATCGTTGTTGCAGTGGGCGATACAGTTAAAACAGGGCAAAAACTGATCGTACTCGAAGCTATGAAAATGGAAAATAGCATCGAGGCACACAGAGATGGAAAGATTATTAATATTAAAGTTAACAGGGGCGACTCAGTTCTTGAAGGTGATGTACTTTTAACAATCGGATAAAGCTATGACACAATCAAACGATTTTTTATCATTTCTGGCTGATAACCTCAAACAATTTTGGTATGCCACAGGATTCTATAACTTCCAATTAGGAAATGGAATCATGATTCTTGTAGCTCTATTCTTCATCTATCTGGCAATTAAAAAAGAATATGAGCCACTCTTACTCATACCTATTGGATTTGGTATGATTATCGGAAACATCCCTTTTGCTCCCGGATTTGATGTTGGGATTTACGAAGAGGGTTCGGTACTAAACTATCTCTATTTTGGCGTTTCTAAAGGAGTATATCCACCGTTGATTTTTCTTGGAATTGGCGCACTAACCGACTTTGGTGCTCTTATAGCAAATCCAAAACTTCTGCTTGTTGGAGCAGCTGCCCAGTTTGGCATCTTTGGTGCCTATATGGCTGCCTTGGCTTTCGGATTTACACCTATGGAGGCTGGCGCAGTTGGTATTATCGGTGGTGCAGACGGACCAACGGCTATATTTCTATCATCAAGACTTGCACCCGAACTTATGGGAGCAATTGCCGTTTCGGCGTATTCTTATATGGCTTTAGTGCCTGTTATTCAGCCTCCTATCATGAGGTTGTTTACAACAAAAAAAGAACGAGTTATAAAAATGAAGCCACTGCGACAAGTATCGAAACTCGAAAAAATTCTTTTCCCAATATTTGGTATGTTACTAACAAGTTTTATTGTTCCCTCTGCCCTACCCCTTTTAGGCATGTTGTTTTTCGGAAACTTGCTTAAAGAGAGTACTGTAACAAAACGACTTGCAGATACAGCAGGTGGTCCACTTATCAATATTGCAACTATTTTAGTTGGGCTAACTGTTGGAGCATCAACTCAGGCTTCAACTTTCTTGACTTCAAAATCAATTTTTATTTTTATTTTGGGAGCATGCGCATTTATCATTGCAACCTCAGCAGGGGTTCTTTTTGTTAAAATCATGAACTTGTTCTTGAAAGAGGGTCGCAAGATTAATCCGCTTATTGGAAACGCTGGAATTTCAGCTGTTCCGATAGCTGCACGTGTATCGCACGTTCTTGGTCAGGAGTATGACAAATCGAACTATCTGTTGGTACACGCCATGGGACCAAACGTTGCAGGTGTAATCGGAAGTGCCGTTGCAGCGGGAGTTCTATTAGCATTTTTAGGATAAGAGAAATTTTTTATAATAAGTTTAGTTTTAAAAGAGGCAAGCGAGAAAAAACGCTTGCCTCTTTTGTTGAACGGTGACTGAGTTTATCGAAGCCACTTATAGTTAACACAATGGTCGCTTCTATAAACCCAGCGCCCACTCTTATAGTGTAGTTTCTGCTCCCTTAGTTTTAACGAGCTTTACAACATCTAACGATGGCGATTTAATAAAGGGTAGTTTTGTTAATTGTTCCCACTTTTTATCAACCTTGAAAATCGTCTCCTCGTCCATAGTTACAACATTGGGCCAACGTCTGTTATGTCTCTTTTTCCTTCCATCAATGATTATGGAAAAATGTGAGCCTTTATCTCTAATCTCAATATCGCGTTGTGGGTCGATATTATTTAATAAGTACCAAGTTTTTAGACCGTTAGACAAACTTTCAAGTTCTGGTTCAAGAACTACTACTATTTGAGATTTGCCTTCAGATGTTTCTCTGCTCCATTTGTTACTGTCTATATTTTTCTCACTATCAATATAATGGAATAGCAGTTCTACTCGCGCCTCGTTGCCATCTTGCACGGTGTTGTCTTTTGTCAAATCTATACACACTTTCCCTCCAAAGCCCATAACGTTGGTTGAGTGGTCGAGTATATCAATAGGTCCTTGCGAAAAGAGTATTTGCGAGGGGCTGTGCAAATTTTTAAGTATCGTTTCGGTAACTTCTGAATAGTTGCAAATATCAACGCTTTCATCAAAAACCAACAGTGTTTTATTAAACATCATCTGACCAGCTCCCCACATCGTTTGTGCTACTTTAAAGGCCTGCCCCTGATACTCTTTTTTTATCGACACAAGTGCCAAGTTGTGGGCGACTCCCCATATAGGCATATGTAAATCAGCAACTTCAGGAGCTAACGCAAATTTTATCAGTGGCGTAAATATCTTTTCAGTTGCCTTTGCTATATAAGCATCTTCCATTGGCGGAACTCCAACTACTGTAGCAGGATAAATTGCACCTTTACGATGTGTGATAGCAGTTATATGCATTTTGGGATAGAGGTCGGTTAACGAGTAAAATCCTGTGTGGTCGCCAAAGGGTCCCTCTATAATTAAATCTTCAGAAGTGTCAACATAACCCTCAATTACAATATCAACATCTTCGGGAACCCAAATATCATTGGTAATACATTTCACCATTTTTACAGGTTTATTTCGTAAAAATCCTGCTAATAGATATTCATTAATGTTTTCAGGCATTGGCGCAGTGGCTACAAAAGTATAAACGGGGTCACCGCCTAACGTAACCGAAACAGGCATTTTTAATCCCAACTTTTTATACTCGTTAAAATGCCTTGCTCCTGTTTTATGTTTATGCCAGTGCATGCCAACTGTCGTGCTGTCAAAGACTTGCATACGGTACATGCCAATATTTAGTGTGCCATTCTCTGGGCAAACAGTATGAACACAGGGCAATGTAATAAAGCGTCCGCCATCAAAGGGCCAACATTTAAGTATTGGTAATAATTGAATATCAACTGTTTCGAACACTTTTTCCTGACACTCGCCTTTTCTTGTTGTCCTACGTGGAATCCATTTTCTGATTTTTGCCAAATCAAAAAACATTCCTACTTTTTGCCTAACATTTTCTGGTTTATTGGTATAGAGTGATATTATTTCTGAAACTTTATCCTTTAGGCACTCTAATGAATTAGTTTGCAAGGCTTTTGCCATCCTTTCATCTGAACCAAAAGCATTTATCAGAAGTGGGAAATTTGTTCCTGTATTTTTAAATAATATGGCTTTATTATAGTCATTTGATTTACTTAGCCGATCAACTATTTCAGTTATTTCTAAGTTATAATCAACAAGTTCATCGATTATAATTATATCATCAGACTTAATAAGTTCTTCTATAAATTTATTTAAAGAATAAGCTGACATAAAATTATTATAAAAAAGGGACGTATTAGTAACATACATCCCTTATTATTTTGTTATCTACAATATTTGAATTGCTTTCCAATATATCTGGCTGATGTGCCGAGAGACTCTTCAATTCTCAACAATTGATTATATTTTGCAACTCTTTCAGTGCGCGAAACCGAACCGGTTTTAATTAATCCTGTATTCAAGGCAACAGCAAGATCGGCAATAAATGTGTCTTCTGTTTCTCCACTTCTATGACTTATAATAGTTGTAAATCTATTCTGTTTTGCCATATTAACAGCATCAATAGCTTCAGATAAAGTGCCTATTTGATTAACTTTAACTAAAATACTGTTAGCAGATTCCTCTTTAATACCGCGTTGAAGTCTATTAACGTTAGTTACAAATAGATCGTCTCCAACAATTTGAACTTGGCTCCCAATCTCCTTTGTAAGTATAGCCCAACCTTCCCAATCTTCTTCATCTAGACCGTCTTCTATTGATATTACGGGATATTTAGTGACGAAATTTTTCCAATAGTCGATCATTTCTAATGTTGAGTACTCTTTATTGTTTGATTCAAGTATGTATCTCTTTTTATTCTTATCGTAAAACTCTTTTGCAGCTGCATCTATAGCTATTAAAATATCGTCACCAGGTATATATCCAGCTTTTTCTATAGCTTTTAATATAATTTCAATTGCCTCTTCGTTTGACTTCAAATCAGGTGCAAATCCTCCTTCATCACCAATATTAGTTGAATGCTTTAGCTCTGTAAGAACTTTTTTTAAATTGTTGAATATTTCAACTCCAATACGTATTGCATCAGAAAAGGAAGGTGCATTAACTGGCATTACCATAAATTCCTGAATATCAATTTTATTATCGGCATGACTGCCACCATTTATAATATTCAACATAGGAATTGGTAATGTATTTGCGCTAACTCCGCCAATATATCTGTAAAGTTCTTGTCCAGAAGATATTGCAGCAGTTTTTGCAACTGCTAACGAAACTCCGAGAATTGCATTTGCTCCTAAACGACTTTTATTTTCTGTTCCGTCTAATTCTATCATCATGGAATCGATTAGGTTTTGATCAAAAACATATTGACCTTTAATATGTTCGCTGATAACAGTATTTACATTATTGACTGCTTTAAGAACGCCTTTTCCTCCGAAACGGGCTTTGTCTCCGTCTCGCATTTCATGTGCTTCAAAAGCACCTGTTGAAGCTCCACTTGGAACCGCAGCACGTCCTACAACGCCCTGCCGAGTTATAACTTCTACTTCGACTGTAGGATTGCCTCTTGAATCCAATATTTGTCGTGCATAAATGTGTGATATTATACTCATATAATTTTCAATTTTAATTTTAAATACTTCAATAAAAAGGGATAAAGTTACACTTCATCCCTCTCTAGTCTTGAAGATATTATTTTGAATATCTATTTTAAAAAATTATTCTGCAGTTTCTGCAGTTTCATCAGTTTCAACACTGTCATTATTTTCTATAGCCTCATGTTTTGCTTCAACTGTTTCAGTTTTTTTCGCACCACGGCCACGACGCGTTGATTTTCTCTTAGTTGTAGTTTCTTTCGCTACATCGTGATCAAAGAAATCAACCAATTCGATAATTGCCATTTCGGCATTATCTCCTTGTCTATTGCCTTTTCTAAGGATACGTGTATATCCTCCTGGTCGGCTTCCCACTTTGGTTGCAACTTCTCTGAAAAGTATAGTTACGCTCTCTTTATTTTGTAGGTAACTAAAAACAATGCGGCGAGAATGTGTTGAGTCAACTTTTGATTTTGTAATCAAAGGCTCAACATATGAACGTAAAGCTTTAGCTTTTGCGACCGTAGTCTCAATTCTCTTATGCATAATAAGCGATGATGCCATATTAGCGAGCATTGCTTTGCGGTGCGAGCTTGTACGTCCTAAATGATTAAATCCTTTTTTATGTCTCATTAGTATTATTCCTTATCAAGTTTATACTTACTTATATCCATGCCGAAAGACAATTTAATAGATGATAAAAATTCTTCCAGCTCAGCAAGCGACTTCTTTCCAAAATTACGGAATTTCAATAAGTCGTTTTTATTATAAGTTACTAAATCTCCTAAAGTCTCGACATCAGCTGCCTTGAGACAATTAAGCGCTCGTACTGACAGATCTAAATCTGAAAGGCGAGTTTTTAACAGTTGTCTCATGTGTAGAACTTCCTCGTCGAACTCTACTCCATAGCTTTCTTCGGTCTCTAGTGTTATTTTTTCGTCGGAAAATAGTGCAAAATGGTGAATTAGTATTTTTGCTGCCTCTTTAAGTGCATCTTTCGGATGTATCGTACCATCAGTTGTTATTTCAATAGTCAGCTTATCGTAATTGGTTTTTTGCTCAACTCTAAAGTCATCTCTCCTATATTCAACATTAACAATAGGAGTATACACAGAGTCGACAGCAATCACACCTATCTCACCTGTCTGAACAAAATTCTCTTCGGCAGCAACGTATCCGCGTCCTTTATTGATTGTGATAACCATTTGCAACTTAACATCTTTTGTCATATTGCATATGACAAAATCTTTATTAACCACCTGAAAATTAGATAGGTATTTATTAAGATCACCGGCTAAGAATTTTTCTTTTCCAAGAATTGTAACATTAATTGTCTCCTCATCAAAGTCGGGAACAACTTGTTTTAATCTAATTTCTTTTAAATTAAGAACTATATCTGTTACATCTTCAATTACACCAGGAATGGTTGTAAATTCGTGGTCAACACCCTCAATTTTAACGCTGGTTATGGCAAAACCTTCTAACGATGAGAGTAAAATCCGACGGAGAGCATTACCAATTGTTAAAGCATATCCGGGCTCCAACGGACGGAATTCAAATGTGCCGACGTAATCATCGGACTCAATCATGATAACCTTGTCAGGTTTTTGAAAAGCTAGAATCGCCATATACCTATTTTTTTACTTAGAATACAATTCAACTATTAGTTGCTCTTTAATATTTTCTGGGATATCTTCTTTTTGAGGAACGCTTAAATATTTTCCTGTCAATGTTGAACTATCCCATTCTATCCATGAGTATTTACTTACTTTATTTCTTTCTGTACTTTCAGTAATTACTTCCAATGATTTTGAACGTTCTCTTACTCCAACTATATCACCTGGTCGTACGCCGTATGATGGAATATTTACAACTTCACCGTTAACGGTAATATGTTTGTGACCAACTAATTGACGAGCTGCTGCTCTGGTTGGTGCAATACCCATTCTATATACTACGTTATCTAACCTGGCTTCAAGCATTTGAAGTAGAATTACACCGGTAACACCTTGTTTACTTCGAGCTTTCTTGTAATAATTCAAAAACTGTTTTTCAAGAATACCGTATATGTATTTTGCTTTTTGTTTTTCGTTAAGCTGTAAACCGTATTCTGATTGTTTTCTTCGTCTTCTATTAGCTCCGTGTTGTCCGGGAGGATAATTTTTACGTTCGAAATGTTTGTCTGCGCCGTAGATTGGTTCTCCGAAACGGCGAGCAATTTTTGTCTTGGGTCCAATGTATCTTGCCATTTTTTCTTTCTTTTTGCGGTTAATTAAACTCTTCTACGTTTTGGAGGTCTGCATCCATTGTGCGGTAGCGGTGTAACGTCAACAATCTCGGTAACTTCAATTCCTTTATTATGAAGTGTTCTGATTGCAGACTCTCGCCCGGCACCGGGACCTTTTACATAAACCTTCACTCTACGTAAACCGGCGTCATAGGCAACGGTAGCACACTCTTCCGTAGCAACTTGTGCTGCATAAGGAGTGTTCTTTTTTGACCCTTTAAATCCCATTTTACCAGCCGATGCCCATGAAATAACGTCTCCATTCATGTTCGTAAGTGTAATAATAATATTATTGAACGAAGAGTGAATGTGCGCTTGTCCTGTAGGCTCGACCTTAACCACTCTTTTTCGAGTGCTTCTTGACTTTTGTGCCATAATTTACAAATCTCTAATTATTTAGTCGCTTTCTTCTTGTTTGCCACAGTTTTACGTTTTCCTTTACGTGTACGGGCATTGTTTTGGGTGTTTTGTCCACGAACTGGTAACCCAATACGATGACGAATTCCTCGGTAACAACCGATATCCATCAATCGTTTAATGTTCATCTGTACTTCAGAGCGCAGTTCGCCCTCAAGTTTGTATTGTTCACCTAATATGCGACGTAATTCTGCTATTTGATCGTCGTTCCAGTCTTTAACCTTAATATTACGGTCTATTCCTGCTTCAGCTAAAATTTTATTTGCGCTGCTACGTCCTATTCCATAAATAGCAGTTAAACCTATTTCGCCACGCTTATTCTTAGGTAAATCTACGCCTACTAATCGTGCCATATATTCTCTTTTACTTTGTTAAAAAGGTTTGCAAAGTTAATAAAATTATCCTTGTCTTTGTTTAAACCTAGGATTTTTTTTGTTGATTACATATACGCGTCCTTTGCGTCTGATTATTTTATCATCCGCTGAACGTTTCTTAACTGATGCTCTTACCTTCATTGTGTTTTAATTTTTATATCTGAAAACAATTCTTCCTTTTGTTAAATCATAGGGTGACATTTCTACTTTAACTTTATCACCCGGTAAAATTCTAATATAATGCATTCGCATTTTTCCACTGATATGTGCGGTTATAACATGTCCGTTTTCTAATTCTACGCGAAACATAGCATTAGATAACGCTTCTGTTATAGTTCCATCTTGCTCAATGCTTGCTTGTTTAGCCATATCCTCAGTTTGTTTACGCTGACCTGCGACCTTTAATTCTACCAGATTTCAATATTCCGTCGTAGTGGCGCATCATCAAATGACTGTCAATTTGCTGCAATGTGTCAAGACAAACTCCAACTAAAATAAGTAGAGAAGTACCTCCATAGAATTGGGCAAATCCTGTACTAACGCCTGCCGCAGCAGCAAATGCAGGTAAAATTGCTATTAAAGCTAAAAATAGTGAGCCGGGAAGAGTAATCCTTGACATAATAGTATCAATAAACTCAGCTGTCTTCTTGCCAGGTTTAACGCCAGGAATGAAACCTCCGTTACGCTTCAAATCTTCAGCCATTTGCGTAGGATTGATAGTTATTGCGGTATAGAAATAAGTAAATCCTATTATTAACAACGCAAACACAACGTTATACGCTACACTTGTATAATCAGTGAATGCAGCAGCAAAACCGGTTGCAGCTTCCGAGCTTGAGAATCCCAATATCATAACCGGTATAAACATTAACGCTTGTGCAAAAATGATAGGCATAACACCTGATGCATTAATCTTTAACGGTATATATTGACGAACTCCACCATACTGTTTATTTCCTACAATGCGCTTTGCATATGTTACAGGCACTTTTCTTGTTCCTTGTACCAACAATATAGCTAATATAATAACTGCTGCCAGCATTATCATCTCAACCAAGAAAATAACTAGTCCACCACCTTGTTCCTCAACTCTTGAAATAAATTCAGCTACGAAGGCAAATGGCAAACGAGCAACTATCCCAACCATAATTATTAGGGATATCCCGTTTCCAATTCCTCTGTCGGTTATTTTCTCGCCAATCCACATCACAAACATTGTTCCTGCTGTCAGTATTACAACACTTGTGACTTTAAACAGTGTGCCGCTTATAATAAAAGCATCAGCTGGTAATGTTGCACTTAGGTTTGCCAAATATGCGGGAGATTGAAGAATAAGAATCGCTACGGTTAAGTATCGCGTAATTTGATTCATTTTTCTTCTTCCGCTTTCTCCTTCACGTTGTAACCTTTGGAAATAAGGAATGGCTATACCCAAAAGCTGTATGACGATTGAAGCCGAGATATAAGGCATAATTCCCAATGCCATAACCGAGGCATTTGAGAAAGCACCGCCTGAGAACATATCCAACAGACCTAATACTCCGCCTGCCGTTTGATCTGACAGAGCCTGAAGTTTAGTTGGATCAATGCCTGGAAGTACAACATGTGCTCCCAGACGATAAACCAACAATAGACCTAATGTTGTCAATATTCGTTTTCGGAGATCTTCGATCTTCCAAATATTCTTTAAGGTTTCTATTAGCCGTTTCATTGATTAAAGTTTTATAACGTTTCCGGATTGCGCTTCTATTGCTGCTTGTGCAGATTTTGAGAAAGCGTGTGCTTTTACTTCTAATTTTGAACTAATCGTTCCGTTTCCTAAAATTTTAACCAAATCACTTTTAGAAACTAAACCATTTTCTATTAATGTATCCACATCAATAGTTGTAGTATTAAGTTTATCGGCTAATGATTGAATAACATCAAGATTAATAGCCTTATACTCTTTGCGGTTTGGGTTTGTGAAACCAAATTTTGGAAGACGTCTTTGCAAAGGCATTTGACCTCCTTCAAAACCGACTTTTTTGGCGTATCCTGATCTTGACTTAGCTCCGTTTAAACCACGGGTTGCATGACCTCCGTGACCGGAACCTTCACCACGTCCAATACGTTTACTATTACGTACTGATCCTTTGGCGGGGGTTAAACTGCTTAAATCCATAAGGCTTATTTTTTTATTTCGGTAACTTCTACCAAATGTTTAACTTTATCTACCATGCCAATTATTTCCGGAACATTTTCATGTTCAACGGTTTGGCGAATCTTACGCAACCCTAGTGCTTCTAGTGTTCGTTTTTGTCTCTGGGTGCTGCCAATACTGCTGCGAACCTGTGTAATCTGTATTTTAGCCATAACTTCAATTTTGTTTATCCGTTAAAAACTTTTTCAAGATCTATTCCACGTTCAGTTGCAACTGCGTAGGCATCACGAAGTTGTGTTAAAGCCACCATTGTTGCTTTTACAACGTTGTGAGGGTTACTTGAACCTTGTGATTTTGCAAGAACATCTTGTATTCCAACGCTTTCAAGAACAGCACGCATAGAACCCCCAGCTTTAACTCCCGAACCAGGAGATGCTGGTTTTACTAATACCCTTGCTCCACCGTACTTTCCTGTTGTTTCATGAGGAATTGTGTTGTGAATAATAGGCACTTTTATCAAATTTTTCTTTGCTTCTTCTACTGCTTTTGAAATAGCGGTTGTAACCTCTCCGGCTTTTCCTAATCCGTATCCAACTATTCCGTTTTCATTTCCAACAACAACTATTGCCGAGAAACTGAACGTTCTACCACCTTTTGTAACCTTAGTAACTCTATTTATAGCTACCAATCGATCTTTAAGCTCGAGGTCACTGGTTTTTATCTTTCTTATTCCTGACATAACTGATTAAAATTTAAGACCTCCTTCGCGTGCTCCTTCAGCCAAAGATTTTACTCTTCCATGATAAAGGAATCCGCCACGATCAAAGGTTACATTTGTAATTCCTTTCTCTATTGCTCGTTGGGCGATAAGTTTTCCAACAAGATTTGCAGACTCGGTTTTCGTGATATTTTTCTTCTCTGCAATCTCTTTGCATAAAGATGAAGCTGCTACAAGAGTATTACCTTTAACATCGTCAATAAGTTGAACAGAGATATTGGCATTACTCCTGTAAACGTTCATTCTGGGGCGTGCTTCTGTCCCCAATACGCGTTTGCGAATACGATATTTAATTCGTTGTCTGCGCTCTTTTTTATTTAGTGACATAGTTTTCTTTCCTCCTATTAAGAACTTTTGACTGCTGACTTACCAGCTTTACGACGAACTATTTCATTTTCGTATCTAATACCTTTTCCTTTGTATGGTTCAGGTTTTCTCAACGATCTGATTTTTGCAGCCACATGACCAATTAGTTGTTTGTCGATACTCGACAACGTAATCTTAGGATTTGATCTTCTGTCGGACTTAGCTTCTACAGAAATTTCTTTCGGAAGTTCTATAAAAATACTGTGTGAATAACCTAAGTTAAGTTCCAGCATTTGTCCGTTAGCTTCTGCGCGAAAACCTACACCAACAAGCTCAAGCGTAATATTATAACCCTCTGAAACTCCAACCACCATGTTTTTTACAAGAGATCTTGTCAAACCATGTAATTCTCTATGTTGTTTGTTATCAGTCGGGCGAGTTACAACAACAGCATTATTCTCAACTTTTATCTCCATTTCTGGATCAAATGATTGTTGAAGCTGTCCTTTCGGCCCCTTTACTGTAACATTGTTCGATTTATCAATGTTAACAGTAACTCCAGCCGGAATATTTATCGGTAATTTACCTATCCGTGACATTTTAATCTGTTTTAATATACGTAACAAATAACTTCTCCGCCAACATTTTGTCGACGAGCTTCTTTATCTGTAATCACTCCGTGTGAGGTTGACATTATAGCTATGCCTAATCCGTTAAGGACTCGTGGAATATCATCCACATTGACATACTTACGTAAACCTGGTCTGCTAACACGTTGAATACTTTTAATAACCGGTTGTTTTGTGGAAGGGTTATATTTCAAAGCTATTTTAATTGTTCGATGAGTTGCATCAGGCTCTTCGAACTTGTAATTTAAAATATAGCCTTGTTCATAAAGTATCTTTGTGATAGCTTTTCTCATATTTGAAGACGGTACTTCAAGGACTTTATGTTTTGCCATTGAAGCATTTCGTATTCTTGTTAAAAAATCGCCAATTACATCCATTGTCTGTTGTTAATTAAAGTTTACCAACTTGCTTTTTTTACTCCGGGAATTAATCCCTGATTTGCCATTTCGCGGAAGCATATACGACTAATACCAAATTGTCTCATATAACCTTTTGCTCTGCCAGTTAATTGACAGCTGTTGTGTAGTCTTACTGGTGAAGCATTTTTGGGTAATTTTTGCAATCCAACATAATCACCTGCTGCTTTTAATTCAGCACGTTTTTTTGCATATTTTTCGACAAGTTTAGCGCGTTTTCTTTCGCGTGCTTTCATTGATTCTTTTGCCATAGCTTAATTCTTTTTTTCATTTTTAAATGGAATACCAAAAGCTTTAAGTAATGCATAAGCTTCTTCATCAGTTTCCGCTGTGGTGACAAAAGTTATGTCCATACCCATAATATGGTTTATTTTGTCGATGTCGATTTCGGGAAATATAATTTGCTCTGAAATTCCCAGAGTATAATTTCCACGTCCATCTAGTTTGCCTCCCACTCCTTGGAAGTCGCGGATTCTTGGTAAAGCTACACAAATTAATCTTTCTAAGAACTCGTACATTTGTTGACGCCGCAATGTTACCTTCACACCTATCGGCATTTTCTTACGTAGTTTGAAGTTTGAAATGTCTTTTCGCGATAGTGTAGGAACAGCTTTCTGTCCAGCTATAGCGGTCATTTCGTTAACTGCTGTGTCAATTAACTTACGGTCTGCAGTTGCTTTACCAACTCCTTGATTGAGAACAATCTTTTTCAAACGAGGTACTTGCATAACTGAGGTATATTTAAACTCAGATTTTAATGCAGGGATTATCTCCTCGTCATATTTTACTTTTAAATTTGGGACGTAAGCCATTGTTAAATCTCCTCTCCTGATTTTTTCAAAAATCTAACTAATTTTCCTTTATCATTCAAACGACGACCCACTCTTGAGGGTTTGCCTGTTTTGGGATCTTCAGGTAGAAGGTTTGAAATATGAATAGAACCCTCTTTTTTGATAATCCCACCATTTGGATACTGGGCATTAGGTTTCGTATGTTTTGAAATCATGTTAACACCTTCAACTATTGCTCGCTCGTTTTTAACATCAATTTCAAGAACTTTACCTTTTTGTCCTTTTGAATTTCCTGATAGTACAACAACTATGTCGCCCTTCTTGATATGTAATTTTTTTCGCATTTCTAAAATGTTTTGCGGTTACAATACTTCAGGTGCCAAAGATACTATTTTCATGTATCCATCACGTAATTCTCTGGCAACTGGTCCAAAAATGCGGGTTCCTCTAATTTCACCCGCAGGGTTCAACAATACACATGCATTGTCATCGAAGCGAATATAAGAGCCGTCGCTGCGTCTAACCTCTTTACGTGTTCTAACGACAACTGCTCTGGCTACTGATCCTTTTTTCACCTCGCTTAATGGCACTACATTTTTAACGGCTACTACTATGATATCACCGATACTTGCGTATTTTTTCTTTGAGCCACCTGGTACATTTATACAAAGTACCTCTTTTGCTCCACTGTTATCAGCAACAGCAAGCCTTGATTCTTTCTGTATCATGATTACTTCGCTCTTTCAATTATTTCTACTAATCTCCAATTTTTGGTCTTGCTCAAAGGGCGTGTCTCCATGATTCTAACGGTGTCGCCGATATTGCATTCGTTCTTTTCGTCATGCGCTTTTAGCTTCGTTGTAGCTTTGACGAATTTTTCGTAAATTGGATATTTTACTTTTCTTTCTACAGCCACAACAATAGACTTATCCATTTTATTGCTGACCACTACACCGACTCTTTCCTTGCGTAGGTTTCTTTTATTTTCCATCACACACAAAATTAATTTGTTGTTTTAGTTAATTCTCGTTGTTGTAACTCGGTCATCAATCTTGCTATATCTTTTTTCAACAAATTAATTTGCATCGGATTATCTAACGGCGATACTGCGTGATTGATTCTCAATTGAGTTAATGTGCTTTTGAGATCTTGTATGCGTTCTCTCAAATCTTTATCGTTTAATTCTCGTACTTCTGACATTTTCATATCTCTATCCTTTCTTAATTTTCATGATAGTCTGAACGAACAATAAAGCGAGTTTTAACCGGTAATTTTTGTGCGGCTAAACGCAATGCTTCTTTAGCGACATCCAAAGGTACACCTTCTGCTTCAATAATAATGCGTCCGGGTGTAACTGGAGCGACAAATCCTTCTGGAGCACCTTTCCCCTTACCCATACGAACCTCAGCAGGTTTTTTAGTAATAGGCTTGTCTGGGAAGATTCTTATCCAGATTTGTCCTTGACGTTGCATATAACGAGTAACAGCAACCCTTGCTGCTTCTATTTGGCGTCCATCAATCCATGCATTTTCGAGTGTTTTTATTCCAAATGACCCAAAAGCAAGTTGATTTCCTCTTTGTGCGTTTCCTTTCATTCGTCCTTTCTGACTACGACGGAACTTTGTTTTCTTAGGTTGTAACATTGTTTTATCTCCCTAATTTGTAAGGTTATCTTCGCTTTCTACGGAATCCTCTTGTTGGTTTTGCGCTCGTTGGACTTGATTGTCTTGCATTTGGCGACAAATCACGTTTTCCGTACACTTCACCTTTGAAAATCCATACTTTAATGCCCATTAGACCAAACTTGGTTTGTGCTTCACCTAAATTATAGTCAATATCAGCACGTAATGTGTGCAATGGAATACGTCCTTCTTTGTATGTTTCAGAGCGTGCCATTTCTGCACCACCAATGCGTCCAGATAATGTAACTTTTACGCCTTTTGCACCTACTCTCATACTTGAAGCAATAGCTGTTTTAATTGCTCTTCTGTATGATACACGACCTTCAAGTTGACGTGCAATATTATGGCTAACCAAAGTTGCGTCCATTTCGGGGCGTTTAATCTCAAAGATATTGATTTGAACATCCTTGCCTGTAAGTGTTTTCAATTCCTCTTTGAGCTTATCAACTTCTTGTCCGCCTACACCAATAATTATACCAGGTCTTGCTGTGTGTATGGTAATTGTAACGAGTTTTAACGTTCTCTCAATTACAATTCTTGACACACTTGCTTTAGCAAGTCTAGTTTGCAGGTATGTGCGAATTTTCTTATCTTCTACAAGCTTATCGGCATAGTTATTACCACCGTACCAATTGGAATCCCATCCTCTGATGATTCCTAAGCGATTTCCTATAGGATTTGTTTTTTGTCCCATTGAATTTTAGTTTTCTATTGTATTAAGGCTGCCCAATACGATTGTAACATGATTTGAACGCTTGCGAATTCGATATGCACGTCCTTGCGGTGCTGGTCTCAATCTCTTAAGCATTCTAGCTGAATCAACATATGCTTCTTTTACATATAAGCCTGCTTCTTCAATTCTTGCTCCTTGATTTTTATTTTGCCAATTAGAAATAGCCGACATAAGTAATTTTTCAACTCTTCTGGCTGCTTCCTTTTGCGTAAATTGCAAAATATCAAGTGCTTTGTTAACTTCTTTTCCTCGAATTAAATCGACTACTAATCTCATTTTTCTTGGAGAAGTTGGGCAATCTTTAAGAGATGCAAATGCTTTTTGCTTATTTGCCTCTTTTCTTTCTTGTGCTTTTATACGTTTTCTTGCACCCATTATTCCTCAGTTTTACATGTTATTTATTTTTCTTACCAGCATGTCCTCTGAAGATACGAGTAGGCGCAAACTCTCCTAGTTTATGTCCTACCATATTTTCTGTAATGTACACAGGTATAAACTTATTCCCATTGTGAACGGCAACAGTATGACCTACAAAATCGGGAGAAATCATTGATGCTCTTGACCAGCTTTTAACAACTTGTTTTTTGTTATTAGCATTCATTTCAAGAATTCTTTTCTCTAATTTGTAGTCAATATAGGGTCCTTTTTTTAATGAACGACTCATAATATCAATAGTTTATCTGTTCTATTTTTTTCTACGCTCCAAAATGTAACGACTTGAAGCTTTTTTCGGATCACGAGTTCTATATCCTTTAGACATTAAACCTTTACGCGATCTTGGATGCCCACCACTGGCACGTCCTTCTCCACCGCCCATTGGGTGGTCAACCGGGTTCATAGCTACACCACGAACACGGGGTTTGCGTCCTAACCAACGACTACGACCTGCTTTACCTGATACTTCAAGGGCATGGTCAGGATTTGATACAGAGCCGATAGTTGCTTTACAACTTGTAAGGACAAGTCTGGTTTCGCCCGAAGGCAATTTAATAATAGCATATTTACCGTCACGGCTTGTGAGTTGAGCATGTGACCCTGCACTACGTGCTAAGCTGGCTCCTCTACCAGGGGTTAGCTCAATGTTATGAATAATTAATCCTAATGGAATTTCAGACAAATAAAGGGTATTGCCTATTTCTGGGCTTACTCCGTACCCTGATTCAATTTTCTGTCCTACTTGTAATCCATGAGGAGCAATAATGTAACGTTTTTCTCCATCAGCATAAACAACTAATGCAATCCTTGCCGAACGGTTTGGATCGTATTCAATTGTTTTGACAGTAGCGACCATATTTTCTTTCTCACGTTTGAAATCAATAATGCGATACTGTCTCTTGTGACCTCCACCTCTATTTCTCACTGTCATCTTACCGGTGTTGTTACGACCACCAGAACTTTTGAGGCTTTTCAACAGTGATTTCTCAGGTGTTTTTGTGGTAATACTTTCAAAATTGCTTACCACTTTGTGTCTTTGTCCCGGTGTTACCGGTTTTAATTTTCTTACACCCATTGTTGTTGATTAAATATTACTGTAAAAATCAATTGTGTGACCCTCTTTAAGTGTAACAATTGCTTTTTTAAAAGCATTTGTTTTTCCATAAATTACGCCACTTTTGGTGTTTCGTGCTCGCGTCTTACCTCCGTAAACCGATGTATTAATACTCTCGATTTTTACATTGTACATTTTTTCGATTTCTCTACGAATCTCAGGCTTTGTAGCGTTCTTACTTACAACAAAACCTACTCGATTGAATTTTTCACTAATCTCAGTCATTCTTTCTGTGATAAGTGGTTTAATAATAATGCTCATTTTCTTTGGTTTTATTGTTTGTTAAACATTGATTCTACATTTTTAATACTACTTTCTGTAAAAACTAAAGTTTTTGCATTAAGTATATTGTATGTAATCAAACCATTGTTTGTTACTACTTTAGCATTCCTGATATTTCGCGCCGAACGTATAATGTTTTGGTTTACGTCAGGAAGCACCATTAAGGATTTCTGATTTTCGATTTTTAAGTTGCTAAGAATTGCAACGTATTCTTTTGTTTTTGGAGCTTCTAACGTGAAGTCCTCAATAACGATAACTTGTCCGTTCTTAGCTTTGTAACTTAATGAAGATATTCTCGCCAATCGTTTTAGTTTTTTGTTTAATTTAAAACGATAACTACGAGGTCTTGGTCCGAATACAGTTCCACCTGATGCGAATAACGGAGATTTTAAAGAACCTGCACGGGCTCCTCCGGTACCTTTTTGACGCTTAATCTTACGTGTACTTCCTGCAACTTCACCTCTTTCTTTTGTTTTGTGCGTACCTTGTCTTTGATTAGCAAGATATTGTTTTACATCGAGATAAATTGCGTGATCATTTGGCTCTATGCCAAAGATTTCTTCACTTAACTGAACTTTACGTCCGGTATCTTTTCCTTCGATATTATAAACACTTAGTTCCATTAGTCTTCAATAATTAAGTATTGTCCTTTTGCTCCTGGTACCGAACCTTTAACTAAAAGTAGATTGCTTTCTGGGATAATTTTAACGATTCGAAGGTCAATCATTTTAACTCGATTACCTCCTGTTTGCCCAGCCATTCGCTTCCCTTTAAAAACGCGTGAGGGAGTGGATGCAGCTCCGATTGAACCGGGTGCTCTTAGACGATTGTGTTGACCATGTGTTGATTCGCCAACACCGCCATATCCGTGGCGTTTCATTACGCCTTGGAATCCTTTCCCTTTCGATATTCCCACCACATCAACCCAATAGCTGTCTGTGAAAATATCGACTGTCAATACATCACCGGGTTTAAGCTCTTGCTCAAAATCCTGAAATTCAGCTAATTTGTGATAAGGATTTACTCCGGCTTTCTTAAAATGTCCAAGCATTGGTTTTGTAACATTCTTTTCAGATGTTTCGATAAAACCAAGCTGATAAGCGCTATAACCATCTTTTTCGACGGTCTTAACTTGTGTGACAACACAAGGGCCCGCTTCGATGACGGTGCATGGGATATTTTTCCCCTCGGCACTGAACACCGATGTCATTCCAATTTTTTTTCCAATTAGTCCTGCCATTTTTTATCAGACTTTAATTTCAACTTCTACACCACTTGGCAACTCAAGTTTCATAAGCGCGTCAATAGTTTTAGCCGTTGAGCTATAAATATCTAATAGGCGTTTGTGTGAATTTAACTCAAATTGCTCACGTGATTTTTTATTAACAAATGTTGATCGCAAAACTGTAAAAATTCTTTTGTGAGTTGGGAGTGGGATCGGACCACTAACAACTGCACCTGTAGCCTTCACTGTTTTAACAATCTTTTCTGCTGACTTGTCGACCAAATTATGGTCATAAGATTTCAGTTTAATACGAATTTTTTGGTTCATAATAGTTTGTTATAACAAATCTGTTCTTCCTTTAACTTTTTCTAATACATTCAAAGCAATATTTTTTGGCACTATATCGTAATGAGAAAACTCCATTGCGTACGATGCGCGTCCTGATGAGAGTGTTCTTAATACTGTTACGTAACCAAAATTTTCAGCTAGTGGCACTAGTGCTTTGATAACTCTGTCGCCACTCTTTTCATCCATACCACTAATAGTTCCACGACGTTTATTAATATCACCAATAATATCACCCATATACTCTTCGGGTGTTGTTACTTCTACTGACATTATTGGCTCTAACAAAAGTGGAGACGCTTTGCGGGTTGCTTCTCTAAATGCAAATTTTGCACAAAGCTCAAATGATAGTTGGTCTGAATCAACCGGGTGATATGAACCATCTATCAAGGTAACTTTCATATTATCGAGTGCATATCCTGCAAGGGGTCCGTTTTGCATGGCTTCTTTAAATCCCTTTTCGACTGAGGGTATATATTCACGCGGAATATTTCCGCCTTTTACTTCGTCAATAAATTGTAATCCTGTCTGTCCTTCATCTGCCGGCTCGATTCTTACAATAATATCTGCAAACTTACCTCGTCCACCTGTTTGTTTTTTAAACACTTCGCGGTGCTCTACGGCTTTTGTTATGGATTCTTTATATTTAACCATTGGCGCACCTTGATTGCATTCTACCTTAAATTCACGTAGCAGACGATCAATAATTATTTCAAGATGCAACTCTCCCATTCCACTAATAACTACCTGACCTGAATCCTGATCAGTATGTACATTGAAAGTTGGGTCTTCTTCCATCAACTTTGAAAGTGCATTATCCATTTTGTCAGAGTCAGCCTGCGTTTTAGGCTCAATAGCCACATCTATTACAGGATCAGGAAACTCCATTTTTTCAAGAACTATTGGCTTGTCAGGATCGCAAAGTGTATCTCCTGTACGTATGTTTTTAAGTCCAACAACAGCACATATATCGCCCGTACCAATTACATCCATAGGATTTTGTTTGCTGGCATGCATCTGAAAAAGTCTTGAAATCCTCTCTTTTTTTCCAGTTCTCGTGTTAAGAACATTCATTCCTGTTTCCAAAACTCCAGAATAGACTCTTACGTAACACAATCTTCCTACATATGGATCGGTTGCCACCTTTACGGCCAGAGCACTTAGTGGCTCTTCTTCGGATGGTTTACGTTCGATAACTTTATCAGGGTTATCTAACATTGTTCCTTGTACTGCGTCAATGTCGACAGGACTTGGCAAATAAGCGCAAACAGCATCTAAAAGGCGTTGAATTCCTTTGTTTTTAAATGCTGCTCCGCACATTACGGGCACCATAACTCGAGCAATTGTTGCTTTTCTCAGTGCCGCACGCATCTCTTCAGCTGTAATCGCTTCCGGATCTTCAAGATATCTCTCAAGTATTTTATCATCAGCTTCGGCAATTGCTTCAACCATTATATGACGATATTCATTTACCTGATCCATTAAATCAGCCGGAATATCTATATAATTATAATTTGTCGTGCCGGTTTCATCGTCATACCACTGTATTGCTCTTTTTTCTACCAAATCGACAACACCTCTGAATGTGTCTTCAACACCAATAGGGATTTGTATTGCAACTGCGTTAGCTTTCAAGCGGTCGCGCATTTGTTGTATAACGTTGAAATAGTCTGCTCCTACGCGATCCATTTTGTTTACAAATGCAATCCGAGGAACATTGTATTTATTTGCTTGTCTCCAAACAGTTTCTGACTGTGGCTGTACGCCTCCAACTGCGCAGTAAACTGCTATGGCTCCATCTAAAACCCTGAGATATCGCTCTACTTCGACAGTAAAATCGACGTGTCCAGGAGTGTCTATTATATTTATTTTGTATTGAGTATCTTGATATTTCCAATATGTTGTTGTCGCTGCCGAAGCTATTGTAATGCCTCTCTCCTGCTCTTGCTCCATAAAATCCATGGTGGCAGCTCCATCATGTACTTCACCCATACGATGAGTCTTACCCGTGTAGAATAAAATCCTCTCGGTAGTCGTAGTCTTACCGGCATCAATGTGTGCCATAATGCCGATGTTACGGGTTAAGTTTAAATTGGAACTCATGGGTTATCTGTGTACTTCTTTATAATCTAAAATCTGAAATGTGAGAATGCTTTATTAGCTTCTGCCATTCTATGTGTGTCTTCTTTCCTTTTGAATGCTCCACCTTCGTTATTGTATGCGGCTAAAATTTCAGCTGCAAGTTTGTCTGCCATAGAGCGTCCTGCGCGTTTTCTGGCAAATTGTATCATATTTTTTACGCTGATAGCTACTTTACGAGATTCACGTATTTCCATTGGTATTTGGAAAGTGGCTCCACCAACACGGCGACTTTTTACCTCAACTTGTGGAGTAATATTTTCTAAGGCTTTTTGCCAAATTTCGAACGATGATAATTCGATGTTTCCTTTTTTCTTTTCAACTATATCAAGTGCTTCGTAGAAAATAGCGAAAGATAGATTTTTTTTACCTCTCATCATTAAGTCGTTGACAAATCGTGTAACTTGTGTGCTGTTATACTTTGGATCTGGCAACAATTCTCTTTTCTTAGGTGTTGATTTTCTCATTGCTCTTTGCGATTAATTATTTTTTTGTTGCTTTTGGTTTCTTTGTACCATATCTTGAACGTCTTTGTTTGCGTCCTTCTACACCTGAAGTGTCTAATGCTCCACGAACAATGTGATAGCGTACACCTGGTAGGTCTTTAACACGACCTCCACAAATGAGAACTATCGAGTGCTCTTGTAAGTTGTGTCCTTCGCCTGGAATGTAGGCGTTGACCTCTTTACCGTTAGTTAAACGTACTCTGGCAACTTTACGCATTGCAGAGTTTGGTTTTTTAGGCGTTGTTGTATATACACGTGTACATACTCCACGACGTTGCGGACAAGAGTCTAAAGCCGGAGCTTTACTCTTTTTCTCTATTGTCTTACGCCCTTTACGTACTAGTTGTTGTATTGTTGGCATAGTTTGCTTATTATAAATATTTTCAATATATTTTTTACAAATCGGACTGCAAAAGTAGAAACTTTTTCTCTATCTACAAAATTTATTTGTTTTTTTTGCAAAAAACCGATTAAATTGTAATATACCGCAATGAATAAAAATACAATTTTATTTTAAAGAAAAAACGAGACTTCCTCTATCAAGTATTAGGCCAAAAGATTACTTTGATGTCTCTATTTTTCCAGTTTCCCTGTTCAACTCACTGCCACGTGTCGAATGTGGAATGGAATTAATAACAAGAGTGCTTATTGTAGCCAGAACAATCAGCCATTTTCTGCTTTTTTTGATATTTAGCGCAACTGCTATTGACCACAATATGAAAGCTATTAGCGTTTTGTTGTCTGTTAGGTCGTAGCCCAATGGGAAGCCTGTCCAGTATTGTCCGAAGGCAAATTTCTGGACAATGGGTCCGAAAATCAAACCTCCGGCGGTTAATGCAATAAGAGTAAGACGGGCTATTAGACGGTAGTTACCTTTCTTTAATATTATCATAAATAGGGCAACAATGCTAAGAAGTGACGCGCTAAACATCAATATTATGTGTGGTATAAGTACCAAAGCAGGTACGCTATCTTTAAAACGTATTATTGCAGGTTGATCTTTTGTGTCAAAAACAGTTTCACTGTTTTGAGTTAATATAATATGGTATTCTAATTTTCCGGCTGATGGTTGTGTAGGCAAAATAGCTTCCCATATACTGTCTTTTAACGTAAATTGCAGTGTGTCATAATTGTATGTTCCTGGATAATATTTCCACAAAAGATACGCATTGTCGAATTTAACGCTCTCGGAAATAACAATTTTACAATCCTTGTCGGTTGTGGAGCTTCGTGGTAGTTTTATTTTGGTCTCTTCGTAGGTTACTTTCAGCGGATACGTGGGTCCTGTGGTTTTTTGATAAACTATGATAATCAAGGTAAATATTATTGATATTACCCAAACAATTGTTAGTCTCATTTCTGTACAAGTTTAAAATTTAATCAAAATTACTTTTTGCTTTTTATCTCTCTCAATGGTAATATTTGATATTTGATTTGGCGCTATATGTTGTAGCTTCTCCATATAGTCATATATGTTGTGAATTTTAGTTCCGTCTATATTAACAATTTTGTCGCCTTTTTTCAACTCTGCTCTGTCGGCTACACCTCCGGCTGTGACTCCCATAATATTTAATCCTGTGTTATCGCTTCCTGTGACATCCGGAATTATTCCGAGTGACACCTTAAGAGAGTTTCTTGTTGCGTGAGTTAATTTCTGTGGTTCTGTTTGACGATATGCAAGATCTGATTGAGGCATTGATATCGCCCTTAATAGTAGTTCAGAATAGTCAATAACTGACATTATTCCTGGATAATTAATGTTAGAAGCAATATCGTCTGGGGTATGATAATCTATATGAACTCCTGTGCTGAAGTATAGTACTGGTATTCCTTCACTGTTGAACGAAGCATGGTCAGACGGACCTGTTCCATATTGCGATTTTCTTATTTGTAGTGGTGTTTTAAGAGTGTCTATAATAGTATTGAATGCATCTGCTGTTCCTACTCCTCCAACACTGAGGACATTTTCATCCATACGACCTACCATATCATAGTTCAGCATTGCTTTTATCTTTTTTTTCTCAACAGGCAGGTTTTGCACCAAGTGTTGCGAGCCTAAAAGTCCCATCTCTTCAGAGGCGAACAAGGCAAAAACGACCGATACGGGTAAAGGATTGTTACTTAAACGTGTAACGAGTCCTAATACGGCTGCTGTTCCGGAAGCGTTGTCATCTGCACCGTAATGAATTTCTATTCTATTTGGTTCTCGAGAACTTGTTTCGTACCCACCATATCCCAAATGATCAAAATGTGCGCCTATTATTATGTATTGATCTGGACGTTCTGTCCCCTTAATGTAACCTAATACATTTTGTGTCTTACATGTAATCGGGTTAACCTCAATTGTAGTGTTAATAGTTATTTTTGACTGCTCAGATAACCTACTACTAGCAATAATAACCTCGTACGATTTTTTTGTTATCATTAATAGTGGTATTGGGACACGAAAAACTCCTCGACAAAACGTTATTTTGGAAATGTCCCCTTTATCATTTTTAACAAACAATTTATTACTTCCTTTGTATTGCGTTCTTATAAGTTGATTGTTTTGCGAACTGTAATATATGGGATTGCTCTTTCGCTCATTGCCTAACGAATTGACTATAAAGACTATCCCCTTGATATTCTCTTTTGAAGCATTGGTCGCCCATCTCATATATTCCCGAACTGAGGGATTATAGTTTCCTATTTCAACAGCTATCCACTTGTGTTGGGATTCAAGAGAAAGGGAGCCACTTATCAAAGAATCGAATGGGATATTAATTAATTCCGATTGATAGTTTCCTTCAGCTGTTACATTTACTGGTTCAAAATCTTCAAATAGGTTTAAAGAGGTATTGCCTATTGTGAGCCTGTTTGTTGGGGTTATTTTGACCCCAATATCAATACCAAAATATTGATAAAAACCTGATTCAAAGGGATTAACTTTTTTTGACTCTAAATGTTTTTTTATGTAATTCGCTGCTAAGCTATCTCCGGTAGTACATGGTAATCGACCCTCCAAAGCATCTGACGCTAAATATTCTACGTGCTTACGAATAGTTTCTTTAGTTTGCGCAAATAAGGTTACTTGGGAAAAAATAAGGGTAATGATAAAGAATATATAACGATATTTATTTTGCATGGTAACTGATCGTTTATTTTTCATTTACGGAGTGCAAATATAATTACAGTATCGACATTAACAAAACCGACCTAAGCCTTTTTAAACATTAATAATTTGATAAGATTCTGCACTTTTTAATTAGTTTTAAATTTCATTTTTCCTACATTTGTTGACGTTATAAAATTATTTTTACACAATGAACAACTGTAAAAAAAATAGTGTAACCTCATCTTTTGCACAACCCTTTTTTATGATATTTACATTACTGTTTTTGTGTTCGCAAGTGACACTCGGACAGCGATACATAAAAAAGCTAGACAGATGGGACAACAAGCAAAAGTATGAAAAACTATCAAGAAGAGCTCCGCGATTAATAAAAAAGAACCCAAATGACACACGTATATATTATTATGCTGCTTATTCTGAAATGAAACTTTCGGAAAAGAGTTCAAATCGCGAAAAAGGGTACAAGCATTTGTTGAACGGCATAAAGTTTTATAACGTATATCAAGCGAAAGTGCCTGAAACACAAATACCTATTGAACTTAAAAGGGGATTACATTCTTTATCGAAAGATTATTATAAATATTTTGAGGATTTAGGGAATAGCTCTTCTGTAATGATACTTGACGGTATTTTGGCATATACTTTTAATGATACAACTGGAAGTAATAACGATTTTTTTGTTTCAAAAAACATCAAAAGTGATATTCCAGACAATAAATTGGTCAAACACAAATATCGCGAAATGATTGTTTCTGAAGCTATTAAACACGAAGGCAAACCTTATAAATATGCAGCTAACGGACCTGATAAATTTGATTGTAGTGGTTTTGTCCAATATGTTTATCTGCAAGCAACCGGATATAAATTACCTCATAGTGCGTCCGCACAATCAAAATTAGGAAAAAAAATCCGACAAGATGAGGTAATGCCTGGTGATTTAGTGTTTTTTGGAAATCCCACAACAAAACATATAAATCATGTCGGGATAGTTATAAAAACGTCTGACAACAAAGTTAATAGCATTATTCATGGTACAAACTCTGGTATAACTATTGATAACAGCGAAAGTGCTGGTTGGAAAAAGCATTGGAAATCAATAATTGTGAAGTTTATAACTTTTGAAGAATTGATAGATTTATAGTTCGGCAAGGAATTGCTTAAATGATTCGTTAGGTGTAATGCCATCACCGTTTTGTGAATATTCTGTTTTTATTCTGTTTACAAAATACATGTCGAACATACCTCGATTTTTAATCTCCTGTTTTCCGCGATACTCACACTCGAAATAATCTTTAATCATTTTATACGTACTTCCCGAAATATTTACCCTACCAGGATCACACGATGACTCCATACGTGAGGCAATGTTAACAGTATCGCCCCAAACATCATAAGCAAATTTTTGTTTTCCAATTACCCCCGAAATTATTTCTCCTGTATGCAATCCTACTCTAAACTCCCAAGCCAAACGACCCTCATTTACTTTTCTTTGATTAATTTCATGGGCTTTTTTCTGTATTTGTAATCCTACCAATAAAGTATTAAAGGCATGTGAGCTGTTTGATACCGGTACGCCACCAACACACATGTACGCATCTCCAACGGTTTTGATTTTTTCAACATAATTCTGTTTTATTATTTCGTCAAACTCGTTAAAATATTCGTGTAATTCATGTAAAAGTTGCTGTGGAGTGAGCGATTGACAATATTTTGAAAAATCTTTCACATCGGCAAACAGTACAGTAACCGACTTGTAATATCTTGGAGTTGCAAAGCCTTTCGATTTTAATTCTTCGGCTATCTCTTCAGGTAAAATGTTCTTTAATAGTTTGTCAGTATTTTCTTTTTGAATAATAATCTCCTCTTCTGCCTCTTTAATACGAGTTATATCTGTTTCAACCGCAATAAGTTGTTCATATTTATGTTCGTGAAAAATAATAGGAGTTAAAACTGTCTGAATCCATTTTTCCTTTCCTTCCGGGGTAACATGTTTTGAAACAAATGATTGTGTCTGATCTGTTTCATATAAGTCTTTTATTCGCTGTAAGCTATCTGCATCATTATGAAACTCAAAAATTGTTGTTCCGTAAAGATTTTTAAACTCATCTAGGGATATTTCATACATACGGTGAAATCCTTCGTTAACCCATTCAATTTCTCCGTGTTTGTTCATAATAATAACTGCATTATCTGTTTTTGATGCTACTAAAGAGAGCTTTCTTAATTCATTGTTTATATGTTTAATATGAGTAATGTTGATTTCAATTACCGCTATCATTTGAAGATTACCCTTGTCATCATAAACAGGTGTTAGCGTCGATTGCACCCAAAGTTCTTCGCCCATTTTGTTCGAAGTTCGGTTACTGTAAGTTACTGACCTTTTATTAGTTAAAATTTCTTCAATAACGTGTTCGATTTTTTTATTTGACTTTGAATCTAAAATTTTTTTCCCATGGGCATCTATATATTCGTCAAGTGTATATCCATACATTTTAGTAAATCCTTCATTAGCCCACTCCCACTCCAAATTTTTGTTTGCTATTAAAACAGCATTGTCGGTTTTACTTGCGACTACAGATAATTTTTTGAGCTCTGCGTTCATTAATGATAAGTTTTCTGCTTGAACTCTTAACTCTTCTCCCTGTTGTTGAACACGCATTGTTTCAAGTTGTAACTCAATGGTACGGCTTTCAACAAGTTCTTTTAACATTCTATTTCGTCTTATTAGGGCTAATTGCCTATACCATAAAAACAATGCCATTCCGAGTAATATTATCAAAATGAGTAAAGCAATAAACCAAGCTGTTTGATAAAATGGTGGTTTTACAACTATTGGGATTGATATTTCGTTTTCGCTCCATTCTCCTTCGCCATTAGTTGCTTTAGCTCTAAAAATATATTTTCCGGGTGGAATAAATGAGTAGGTTGCAATATTTGTTGAACTCGGCTTTATCCATTCTGCATCGAGGTTTTCCATAAAATATGAATAGATCACATTTGAAGGCAATTTCATATCTATAGCTTTAAAGCTAAAGATTAAATTATTGTTGTCATGGGATAGGATAATGCCTTCAGCAGGTTTATTCAATACTGGATAATAGTAGTTTGATACTGTATTAGTAGTTGTTATACATGTAAAATGTAACTTTACTTCAGCACTATGAGTATGCTTTGCTTCTGAATTGAATACTGATACTCCATAAATATTTCCAATCCAAATACAGCCATCAGAATCATCAAAAAGTGCATTTAAGTTACACTCAAGACCTTCGAATCCTTGCTCTACTCCGTAAGCGACTATATACGGTTCTGCCGAAGGTTGTCGAAATAGAACTTGATGAACTCCTCTGTCGGTTCCAAACCAAACTGAACCATTTTCAGCTGTCAATACGCTATATATGTTGTTTGATAAAAGCCCTGTTGCTGTTGTGTATTGTAAAGTTGTTCCGTCTGGTTTGATGCAAAATAATCCATAGGCAAAGGTTCCAACCCATAGATTGCCATACATATCGTAATCAATACCACAAACTAGATTTTTCTTAGTAAAAGGGAGTTGATTATAATTTATTTTCAAATCTGAAGGATTGGTAGATTCAAAATACTCGTCAATTTGATTATATTCAAGTGAAAAAGCTCCGCCATCTTCTGTGCCTATCCAAACCGTATCTCTATTTGTAATTGAAATTGTTTTGATATTTATACCAGGGATGTCTTTTTGGATATTCATAACCTTTTGGTTTGAAATCACATAAACTCCATCTTTTGCTGTTCCAAACCATATTCGACCCTTTGTATCTTCTTTTATAACTATTGCTCCAACTATTTTTTTGTTCTCAGGAGTATGGTATGTTTTTACTGTTTTTTTATCTTTTTCAATAATAATCACATCTGAATCCTTGCTCCCTACAAGAATACGCCCGTCTTTTAAATGTTCTATACTATATATAACATTCGACGGCATTTGACTATTCCCGGCAAATTTACTTACTTTTTGTTTTTTATCAATTATTACAATACCATTTCCAAAAGTTCCGATCCATTTATTGCCTGACTTATCTTGGCTTATAGTCATTACTGCTTCGAATAGTGGATTGTCTGTTTTAAGATAGTGTAAAAACTGTTCTCCAGAGAATTTTACAAGTCCTCCTCCATCAGTTCCTATCCAAATATTATTGGAAAAATCGTGTACAATGGCTGTACAAAATAAATTCGGTAGCCCGTTAGCACTATTTAAGAAAAAGTGTTTTTCCCTATCCCACTTTACTACACCTGATCCGTAGGTAGAAAACCAAATCTCATTAGGAGAAAACGTTAGTATTTGAGTAATACTTGAGTTTACTCTAGAATTAAATTTTTTATCCCAAAACCACGTGTCGTTTTCGAAATAGGCCACTCCTCTATTGGTTGCTGCCCAAATAATTCCGTCTGTATTAACTTTAATCTGATTTACTTCGATACCCTTAAACAAAGGTATATTACTTACAGTTGTATCTTTTCTTAAATATAATCCTTTTGTAGTTGATATAAATAGTGAGTCTTCTGAAACAAAAGATAAGGACTTAATTGAATAACCTAACGATAGTTCGTGAATTACTGTTGTATCTCCCTCTAATCTAAAAATATCTCCCTCGTCGTTGCCGAACCAAATTTCTCCATTCTCCTTTTGTGTAAAGGCCGTTACTGTTGTGTTACCGTAAAGGGTATCGGAATCGAAGTTTAAAATTGTATCACGTTTTATGATAGAGAAAAAATGTTGTTTTATTCCACAAATTACCTCATTATTGTCCCTGACAATAAGTGAAACAACTCTGGTATATGATAATCCTTGCTCAGTTTTAATATTTGTAAACTGTTTCCCGTCGAAATAGTCAACCCCACCACCATCAGTTCCTAACCATAGATAACCGTACTTGTCAATTTCCATGCAAGTAACCTGAGATTGTGATAGTCCTTTGTCTAAAAAAAAGCGAGTATAATTCAAGTGCTGCCCTATAGCTACATTAGTGCAAATAAGACAAATAAGCAGTGTAACATTTCGCACTTTCATCTATATATTTTTTCAGAATAAGTGGGCTAGCGGATACCCAAATTAATTATCGTATATAAGATGTATAGACAACAAAGTCTTTCATATTCAGAAAGACTTTGTTAACACCTATTAAATTATTCTATTAATCATCTCCTGAATCAGGATCTGCTGCAATTTTCACTTTTAGTAAAAAGAAAAAGTTGTCTTTGTCATCTAAAGGCAAAAATTGATACTCAAGCTTACGACCGGTTTTTCTAGCAATATCAATTAATCCTAATCCTGCACCTCCTTTTTCAGAAAGAGTACCTTCTTTAATTTGCTTTTTGTACAGAGCTTTTAATTCTTCCTGCGAAAGCGAATTAATTGTATCTATTGACCGTTTTAGCGGGTCAATTTTCTCTCGGTAAATTTTATTAGCTGTAATGATATTCCAAAAGCCATCTTTTTTACCGACAATAAACATTCCGTTACCAATCCTATCGTTAGCATCATAATCATCAGAGTGTTTTGTCATATTCTGCAGACACTCGACCATTACATGAAAAACTTTGCGGCGCACCGACTTGTCTTCATTTTGCTTGTCCATGTTATTTTCAGTCATGGAGGTAAACATTTTCATAATTTCATGACTGAACACACCCTCATAAACAAGCGAAAAGCCATTTGATACCATTTCGTCGTGTAGCGCTAATACTGTTTTTATAAAATTAATGTTTGCACTCATATCATCTGTTATTTTTCATTAAATACTGTTTTGGTCTCGGACGTTTGATATTTATTATGTTAATAAAATGTTAAACTAATATATCTGTATCAATTTTGATTCGGTATACTGGTTTTTTGTGATTGCAAATTTATTATACTAAATATTTAATAAAGCTCTCTCGGCCTGACAAACAGACTGTTACATTCTGTTCTGTTTACTTATTATTCTTTCAAAAACGCTAAGTTACAAAAAGGTTTTGAATCAAACACAAAGCTAATAAAATTATTTATTAAAACAATCATTAAATTTCCACACGAACCCAGTTTCAACATAATCGGCTGAACCAAAATGTGATTTTAATGCTACCATTAAACAAACTTGTTGTGTTACATCTACTTCTAAAATCCAACGATTAAAATATATGCGATCCAAAGCATTGTAGAAATACAATCCCATTTGAATATTGAAGGTTATTTTCCCGAAATGCATTGACCAATTCGCATGACATGCAGGAGAAAAATTTTTTGCCAAACTTGGATTGGATATGCTGTCGGGAGCGATATAAAATTGTCCTGCACGATACTTGACGGATTTGCGCATACTGCCATCGTAAAGGAGATCAACTCCTCCGCCCCACGAGTTTGTGTGAGAAAATCTTTTACGGATAGTGTAGTGTATGTCAGCTACAAAATTTTTTGTTCCGTCAATCGGTGTTGCTTCTTTATATCCAAGACCAAAGTGTATTAAGTTTTCCCACTTTTTGGTTACTTTACTGACAGTTGTGTTACTAAGTTTTTGTCTATCATCTAACTTATGTTTGGCTCCGAACATTACAAAAAATGTATTAAGCCCCCAGTTGGGCATATCAGTGTTTCCGTTTGAATAGTGATTTAACCCAAAATCTAAACCTAACGATGTTTTGCTGGTTGGACGATATTCAATTCCAGAAGTAATAAGTAGAAATGCATTGAAGTGCGAACCGATTGCAGTGTTATTTGGATTTGTAACTGAGTGAAATTTTTTGGATACATATCCAAGACCTGCTCCAAGATTGTAGTTCCATACAAATCTGTTAGTTTCTATTATCGGGATATCAAGGTATCCAAAGGCTGCATGACCATATCCTAATATGCTTGGGTTGCTAAAATCAGAAATCATATATCCGACGCCTGCTGAGGGACATCTGTATGCTTTTTCCCAGTCGGAACTGCCGTTGAAACGCCAGCCAACACGTAGTTGTGCTCCTCGCGTATAGTCCTCTATAAAATATATCATTGACCTGTGATGAGCATACAAATATCCTGTGTAGGTAGATGCCTGAAAATAAATTGAGGGGCGCAAACTGTCTTCGACAGACTGAGAACGTGTAGTGGTAGTTAAAAGCAGTGATAATAATGAAAAAACAAAAAGTCGATATTTATTGATAATCATCGTGTTTATACCGTTTGTAATATTTACATCGTAAAAAATTGTATATCAGAAGTATTTTTCATGCTAAGCTTACTGATTTATATATAGTTTGCCCTTTCCGTAGCTTTCTCCTTTGATATGCTCTATTCCCCCATTTTGATAAATATTACCGTTTCTATAAATTTTCCAATTCAACTCTTTTTGTGCACTTGTGTAGCAGTGTCCATTCGACAATTGGTTACATTGAACCTTTGTGGCGAAAAGTTCAGTTGCATCAATAGTTGCTAATCCGCGATTGTAAATGTATAGATAGTTAGTGTTACCACTAAGCATATACTTCCCACTACAATCATTTATTTTAATCTCAATGTTTTCGGCGATTAGTTTTAAATTGCAGTCTCCCATATCGCCTTTTTGCGAAAACAAAAAACTCTGAACACGCATTGTATCAGTGAAATAGACCCGCGCTGCTTCTGTAATCTCAATTTCGGTAAGCAAGTTTGTGTGCAAATAAACTTTTATAGTTCTGTATCCTTGTGTTGCTATTACTTTAGCAGTATTGTCTAATGTTAGCTTGAGATTAACACTATCATATAAAGTTTTTATTGTTTTGGCTTGATTTTCACCACACTCTATTATAAGTTGATTAGTAGAATCGGGTGTTACATAAACATCAAACACATCGTTAATTGTTAACGACTTAACTTCACCAATAGATATTTCATTGATAACAATATCGCCTTCAGCTGGATAAATAAGTTGACAAGATTGTATATAAAACATTGCTAACAAGACACTTAACATGCATCTCGCACTTAAAATAGCCTTTCTTACCTTATTTATGAAAAAACCAATGTGTATATTTTTATTTTTCAAATAATTGCTAATCGTTAATTGTTAAACTTCCTGCTTTACTAACGCTTTTCTTTACATTTTGCGGATTACCATAACATACTATGTCGCTTGCACCTGAAACGGAAATGTTAAGATTATCGGTTACATATACATTGCCATCGGAAGAACCCGAAAAACTGGCTTCGCAAATCTGCGATACCAACCCTTTCGCTATTACGTCGCTTGAACCACTTGAGCTTAGTTTCAAACATTTAGATTTCCCCGATAAATATGCATCACTTGAACCGGTAAGGGTAATTTGGCACTGCTCAGCATCAATATCATGTAAAACAACATCGCTCGAACCACTTGCGTTTACAAATATTTCTGTTGCAGACAAGAATCGAATCTTGGAATTACAGCTGCCTGAAAATCGACCATCGAATGAGCTACATTTAAGCAATAGATTCTCCAAATCGGAGCTTCCACTCATTTTTACCTTAAAATTCTTAGTTTCAAGAGGTGTTTCAAAAATAACATCTACGCTACCCGATGCATTCAATCCCGCTAATTCAGTAATAGTAATGTAAGCTTTTCGGATTATTCGAGAATCGTTATTCCAACTATTCTCAAAACCCTGATAAAACATTCTCAAAATATCCCAAAAACCGTATATTATTAATTGATTTTCAGACCGTTCGACTGGCTTACTAGAGATGTTTAACACACCTTCTTTCACTTCAATAACAACATATTCGACAAACTCCTCACTTACTTCAATTGAAACGCTTTGCAAATTAGCCTGTTTGATAATTACATCCCAAGCACCCGAAGCGTTGATAGATGTAAAGTTATCTACATTAATATTTTTCTTTACTATTCTGCTATCTTGCGCCGATACGTATTCTATTGCAAATGCAACAAGAATAACTGTTAAAAAAGTTTTTGCTTTCATTTCTGTAAACTATTAATTGTTAATTGCTTTTTCCTTTATATATCAAATAGTTCTTGTACTCCGTAGAAATGCCAAAAACATTGTTGAGTACCTCTTTTATACGTTGTTTAAATGTTTTTCGCTCAAACGAAATATCGTATTCAAATTTCCAATTTTTCGCATTTATTCTATCTAACATAACTTTCGGATGCGTTTCTTCAAATAGAGCAAGTTGGTCGATATTTGACAAATAATCATATTCGGGTGCTTTTACAACGTTTTGCTCGATCCATTGGTCATCGTGCCACATTTTGTGAAAGTTCTCCTGTTTTTTCTGCATCGCACGAGGATCTTTAACCCACCCATAATGAAACATATAAGCATCAATGGGTACTACGATTAATTTTTGGTTATTATCCTTACGAAAACCTTGCGCGTCGCGGTATGAGTATATGTTTTTGTTGTTTTTTATTACTCTGATTTCGTTTCTATACCATTTCAATGAGCTTCCAACATAATCATACGAGCCGTAAAAATGTTTGTACTTAAAGAGTAGTCCGTCAACTTCCGGATTATCTTTGTATTTGAACATTGCTGATTTAATGGTATCTAAATATTTTTCATGTACAACCTCGTCACCCTGAATGTAAAAAGCCCAATCTGTATCGGTTTCAATTGCTGCAAAAGCCTTATTTGTCTCATCTGCCAAAACTTTTCCACCTTCGCGCAATGAGTCATCCCAAACGGTTTCAATGATTTTTATTTTAGATGCGTCGATGTTCCGAATCAAATCAAGTGTAGAATCTTCGGATTTTCCGACCGCTACAACAAAATCATCACATATTGGAAGTATAGATTTGATAGCCTCAACAACAGGGTAATCATATTTTACAGCGTTTCTGATAAAGGTAAAGCCTGTAACTTTCATTTTCGCAATTTTATATTTATTCTGCAAAGGTTTGTAAATCGTATAGCTTTTTGTAAACACCGTTAAGTGCAAGTAACTGCTCATGAGAGCCTTGTTCAACTATTTCTCCCTCTTGCATAACGCAAATCACGTCTGCGTGGACGATTGTTGACAACCTGTGGGCAATTATTATTGAAGTTCTGTTTTTCATTACGCGAGTAATAGCCTCTTGCACAAGCCTTTCTGATTCCGTATCAAGTGCTGATGTAGCTTCGTCTAAAATCAATATTGGAGGATTTGCCAAAATCGCTCTTGCAATGCTTATACGTTGCCGCTGACCTCCACTAAGCTTGCTTCCTCGGTCACCGATGACGGTATCGTAACCATCGGGTGTTGCTTCAATAAATTCGTGGGCGTTGGCAATTTTTGCCGCTTCAACAACTTGCTCTTGGGTTGCGCCCTCAATGCCAAAGGCTATATTGTTAAATATGGTGTCGTTAAACAAAATAGGCTCTTGATTTACAATTCCCATTTTCTCACGCAAATCGTGTGTTAAAATTGAACGAACATCCAAGCCATCAATTAGTATTTGACCCTCGTTAACATCGTGTAAACGTGGCAACAGATCAACCATTGTTGATTTTCCGCTACCGCTTTGCCCAACAAGAGCTACTGTTTGTCCCTTGGGAATAGTTAGATTGACATTTTTTAAAACAAAATCATCGACATACTTGAACGAAACATTTCTGTATTCAATTTTCTCGTTAAAATCTGAAAACGTTTTAGGATCGTCTGGATTTTTGATTTTCTGTTCAGCTTGAATAATAAAATCAATACGCTCGGCTGATGCTAGTCCTTTTTGTATATTATAATAAGCATTTGAGAATGTTTTTGCAGGATTTATAATTTGAGAAAATACGATCAAATATCCTATAAAATCTTGTGATGTAAGCTCTGATGTTCCGCTTAAAACCATTCTTCCTCCATACCACATAATAATTACAACTACCAAGGTTCCCAAAAACTCACTTAATGGCGATGCTAAATCACGTCTGCGCCAAATGCGTGTTATAACACGGTTATAGCTTTCGTTATTGCTAATAAACTTATCGTTCATACGGTTTTGTGCATTAAAAACTTTAATAACACGCATGCCACTGAGAGTCTCTTCAATTATAGATATCAACCCTCCTAATTTATCTTGCGCTACTACCGATTTTTTACGCAAACTTTTACCAACACGCCCAATTATCAATCCTGTAAGTGGCAACAATATGAGCATAAATACCGATAGTTCAGGACTCAGATATATCAAAGCCGCCACATAAATAATAATTGTCATGGGCTCTTTAAAAAGAATTTCAATCGACTGAACTATAGAAAACTCCACTTCGTTAACATCGTTTGTCATTCTTGAAATAATATCGCCTTTACGTTCATTGGTAAAAAATCCCATGTGTAGCTTTAATAGCTTGCGATATACGGCGTTTCGCAAATCAACAATAATGCCTGTTCTAACACGAATCATAACGAAACGTGCTAAATAGAAAAATCCTGTTTTAAATAAAACCGCGATAACAACAAACACAGAGATAATCCAAAGTGCTTGTATTTTGCCCTCGTTTTGAATAATGGTACTCAAAAAATAGTTAAAATTGTGCGATATCGACTCCATTGAAACCCCCCATGCGACAGGCTCTGTCACCAATGGCTGATTATCAAACAGTATCCCCAAAAAAGGAATTGCCATTGTAAACGAAAAAAGACTAAATATTATGGAGAAAATTATAAATATGCTGTGCCAAACTATGTATTTAGTATATTTTGGAAACACATATCTCAGTAAAGACTTGATTTTCTTCATTATAAGTTTTTATTATGTAAGTTTAATTCCTGTGTAAGTTTGAGGGGTGAGTTTTAACAACTCCTCTTTTACTTTGTCGGAAACTTCTAAGGTTTCAATAAATTCGCGCATTGATTCACGCGTAATTTGCTCGTTTGTTCTCGTTAACTCTTTCAGTGTTTCGTATGGATTAGGATAGTTCTCACGTCTCAAAATAGTTTGTATTCCCTCTGCAACAACGCTCCAGTTGTTCTCTAAATCAGAATTAAGTTTTTCGAAATTCAAAATAACTTTACCCAATCCCCTTTGTATGCTTTTAAGAGCAATTACCGAATGTCCTAATGGTACCCCTATATTTCTCAAAACGGTCGAATCGGTTAAATCTCGCTGAAGACGACTGATAGGCAGTTTTTCCGATAAATGATTATAAAACGCATTAGCACAACCCAAATTTCCTTCGGCATTTTCAAAATCAATTGGATTAACCTTGTGTGGCATAGCCGATGAGCCAACTTCGCCCTTTTTTATTCGTTGTTTGAAATAATCCATTGAAATATACGTCCACATATCGCGACAAAAATCAATTAATATGACGTTTATACGGCTTAAGTTATCGAAAACAGTTGCCATATCATCATAATGCGATATTTGTGTGGTTGTTTGCAAACGTTCAAGTTTTAAAACATCGTGAACAAAATTGTTAGCAAACGCAACCCAATCAATATCAGGATATGCAGCAAAATGAGCATTAAAATTTCCCGTTGCTCCACCGAATTTACCACTTGCTGGAGTAATTTTCAATAGTTCACGTTGTTTTACTAAGCGTTCTACGAATACGGCAATCTCTTTACCCAAACGTGTTGGAGATGCGGGTTGTCCGTGGGTACGCGCGAGCATTGGCACCTCTTCCCATTCGGCAACTTTTAGCTCAAGGTCTGTTATTACGCTATTCAGAAGTGGATAGTAAACTTCGTTCACAGCATCGCGAAATGCGGCAGGGAAAGCTGTATTGTTTATATCTTGCGATGTTAAACCGAAATGAATGAACTCCAAATATTTATCTAAGTTTAGATATTTGAGCCTATCTTTTATGTAGTACTCAACAGCCTTAACATCATGGTTTGTAACCTTTTCGATATCTTTAACCTCTTGTGCATCCTTTATGGTAAAATCTTGATATAGAAGCCTTAACTTTTCGTAATGATTTTTATCAAAACCTTTTAACTGAGGCAAAGGAAGTTCGCATAAAGCGATAAAGTATTCAATTTCAACCCATATACGATATTTAATTATTGCATATTCGGACAAAAATTGTGATAAATCTTGTGTTTGAGAATGATATCGACCATCTATTGGCGAAATTGACATCAAAGAACTGTTATCCATATTTTCGTTTTTTTCACAAAGATAATTATTTATCGAGTTAAAAGTAAAAAGTACTTTTAACTTTCTCCTTCCACCTTTTACCTCAATTGCACATTGTTAATTAATAATTGTTAATTGCTTTAGCTATCTTTGTAGCATTAATTTATTATTTTTATGCAAAATAAACGTATTGATATTTCTGTTGTTTCGTATGCAAATACTTGGCCCATGCTTTACGGCATTGAAAATTTTCCCGATGCGAAAAACAGATTAAATCCTGTGCTCGATTTTCCTGCAAACTGTGCCAAAAAGATTATATCAGGCAAGGCTTCAATGGGATTGCTTCCTGTTGGCGGTTTACTGTCAACACAAGATTATAGAATTGTTACTAAATTTTGTATCGGTGCCGACAGTCACGTCCAAACGGTAATGTTGTTCAGTAATATTGAACTATCTAAGGTAAAAAATATCATACTCGATTATCAATCAGCAACCTCTGTACTTCTAGCAAGGATTTTAGTCAAACACTTTTGGAAATTAAACGTTAACTTTAAGCTTTTAACATCCGATACCAATATCGAGCAAATACCAAATGATAGCGCAGTTCTAATAATCGGTGACAGATGTTTTGGGTTGAAAAACAGGTATCAATATTCAACCGATTTAGCCACCGAATGGAACAAGTTTACTGGACATCCTTTTGCTTTTGCGGTATGGGTGGCGAACAAAAACGTTTCGGAAGATACAATTCAAATCTTGGAAAAGGCAATAGAATGGGGCATAAATAATCTCGATGATGCCATAAAAACTTACAACAAAACAAACAATCCCGATTTTCAAAGCATAAAAAAATATCTGACCGATTGTATAAAATATGAACTTACAGACGAAAGGCACAAGGCAATCGAAAAATATATAACTTTGGCAAAAGATTTAAACATATAAGCAGATATAAACAAATGAAGTCACTGATAATAACCACTTTATTAGTTTTAACAACAGTAATTGGTATAGGAAACGATATTGCAACCGATACTCTACGTGTTTATCAATTCGAGCTTTTAGAGGATATCGGTGCCGGCTCGTGGCGAAAAACCAAAAAGGCAATGAAAGAGGCTGCCGACTCGGATGCAGGTCTGATTCTAATACACATGAATACCTACGGCGGACTTTTAAATGCAGCCGACAGTATTCGTACTGCCATTCTGAACAGTGATATACCTGTTTGGGTGTTTATTGACAACAACGCAGCATCTGCAGGGGCACTGATTTCCATTGCGGCTGATAAGATATTTATGAAACCCGGTGGAAACATTGGCTCGGCTACGGTTGTAAATCAAACTGGTGAACCACTGCCCGATAAATACCAAAGTTTTATGCGCTCGTTAATGCGAGCGACAGCCGAATCGCACGGGGCTGACACTATTATCGTAAAAAAGGACACAACCATTGTTTGGAAGCGCGACCCGCATATAGCCGAAGCTATGGTCGATCCGGACATAGAAATTGAAGGCATTTCGCCCAAGGGTAAAGTTCTTGCATTTACAACAAAAGAGGCTATTAAACACAAATATTGTGAGGGCGAAGCTAACAGTATCAATGAAATTTTAGACAAACAAGCAACACAACCATACGTTATAAAAAAACAGGAACTAAGGCCTATAGATCACATTATTCATTTCTTTATCAATCCAGTAGTTCAAGGATTATTGATAATGTTAATAATTGGCGGGATATACTTTGAATTGCAAACGCCCGGGATTGGATTCCCTCTTTTTGTATCTATAATGGCAACAATACTCTATTTCCTTCCGCTTTACGTTGAGGGCATTGCTGCATACTGGGAGATAATAATTTTTGCTGTTGGGTTAATACTGCTAATTATAGAGATATTTGCTATCCCCGGATTTGGTGTTCTGGGAATTTCAGGAATAATTTTAATGATTGTCGGGCTTGCAATGGCAATGGTTGACAGACTTGAATTTGAGTATATGCCGATATTGTGGAGCGTTTTAGGCAAAGCGTTTTTTATAGTTACAACAACATCTGCAATATCACTTTTTGTGAGTATTTGGCTTGGGGGCAAACTTTTCAAATCGTCACGTTTTTCACAACTCGCACTCAATACGGTTCAGAATACAGATGAAGGATACATCGGAATTGACAATTCTATTATAGAGATACAGGGAAAAACCGGTGTTGCTAACACTGATCTACGACCATCGGGAACTATAGAGATAGAAGGGAAATTTTATGATGCTATGGCAAAAGATGGCTTTATTGAAGCTGGCACTAAGATACGTGTTGTTGAAGTTAAAATGGCACAACTGTACGTTAAACCAATGAACAATGTGCAATGAACAATGAACAATTATTTCATTGCACATTGTTTATTGCTAATTACTAATTGATTATGCCATTTGTTCTGCTCTACTAGCATCAAGCTTCAAGAAAATAAACAGTAATATGGTAAATACCCACAAGGAGGAACCTCCGTAACTGAAAAATGGCAACGGAATACCTATAACGGGTGCAATTCCTATTGTCATACCTATATTTACTGCAACATGGAAAAAGAGAACGCTAAAGACCCCATATCCATATATCCGCCTGAACTTACTCCTCTGTCTTTCAGCCAGGTATATAATTCGCAACAGTAGAGTAACAAATAAAATAATAACTATAGATGAACCCACAAAACCCCACTCCTCGCCTATTGTGCAAAAAATAAAATCTGTGCTCTGCTCTGGTACAAAGTCGTATTTTGTCTGTGTTCCTTGTAAAAAGCCTTTCCCCCAGAAACCACCCGAGCCTATAGCGATTTTCGATTGATTTACGTTATAACCCGCTCCCAAAGGGTCAAAGTTGATACCTAAAACGTGATCTATTCTGTCGCGTTGGTGCGGTTGTAGCACGTTGTCATAAATGTAGTCAACTGAGTATGAGAACCCTATTAGCATTATTGATACGACCCAAACAGAGAGCAAGTATGTTGAATTTTTTATATACGAGTAATACACTAAATATAGAGCTAACAGGAGATGAAATCCTATCATAATCCAGTGTATTTCAATGTTTATGTCGAAAATAAACGTGATTGCAATTGCTGCACCTATTACCATTAGCATAAAAATCCCCAAATAAACCAGATCTCGTTTTATACTGTATTTTAAATAAGCATATATCCAACATGCAATTAGAACTAAACTTACAACCCAATAAAACGGCTTTGTGAGCGCTATAATAAACAAAACGATAGCGAAAAAGGCGATCAATAAAATCCATCCGGGAAGACCTTCACGATAAAGCATAAATACTAGCGAAGTAAAAACTAATGCCGAACCTGTGTCATTTTGAAGTAATATCAAAATCGTAGGTACAGCAATTATTGTTAAAACGATTAAAAAATTTGGCAATTTCATTAGTCGTCTTCCAGGTTCGCTTAAAAAATTTGCTATAGCCAAGATTGTAGCAAACTTTGAAAATTCTGCTGGCTGTATCTTAATCTCTCCTATCGCAAACCACGAACGTGAGCCACTAATCTCAACTCCAAAAAGAAGAACTGATATAAGTAACAGCATTACTGCCGCATAAATGGGATATGAGAAATAAACATATATCTTATTATCAATCAGCAAAATGACAACAATTAATACAATTGCTGCCAAAATCCACAATAGTTGTCGTCCATACTTTTGCGATATATCGAAAATGCTACCAAACTCTTCGTTATAGACGGCTGCATAAATGTTGAACCACCCCATAATTACTAATATGCCATACAGGGCGACCGTAAACCAATCGAGAGAGTTCCAAATATTAGTTATTTGTCTTCTGAACATTTATCAAATCTCCTTCTAAAATTCGGTTTTCGAGCCATAGTCTCGACCTACTAATTGAATCACTTAAGTACTTTTCTATAACAAGGCTTGCAATGGGTGCCGACCACGTAGCTCCAAAACCTGCATTTTCAACATATACTGCAACTGCAATTTTTGGATCGTCTTTAGGAGCAAACGCAATAAAAATTGAGTGGTCTTTTCCGTGTGGATTTTGTGCAGTACCAGTTTTACCACATATATCTAACCCGTCAATCCGTGCAATGCGCGCTGTTGTGCCCGCTCCGCCATTCACAGCCAAATACATTCCTTCAACTACTGGTTTAAAATAAACAGAGTCGATTTTTACATATCGCTTAGTAAGATATTTTTCATCAATTTTCTTTTGACCCTCAATCTCCTTAATAAAATGTGGAATTATATAGTATCCTCTGTTTGCAACTACACAAGCCACGTTTACAATTTGAAGTGGAGTGGTTAAGATTTCACCCTGTCCTATACTGTTTGAAACAATATTCAGCGATACCCACTTTTTGTGCCCTTCCCGTCTGTCGTAAAAACTTGTATCAGGAATTAATCCAGGAAGTTCAAAAGGAAAATCAAGACCAAGTTTCTGATTTAAACCAAATGAAGTAGTCATATCATACCAACGCATATAATTTTCTCTAAAACCGGCTTGCCCATCTTTATCCAACAAAGTTCTAAAAACGTTACAGTAATATGCATTACAGCTATTTGAAATTGATTCTACAAGTTTTAAGGGTGTATAATGTGTATGACACCCTAAGAAGAATCTTCCCACGCGGTATCCTGAATAACAATAATACGCTGTGTTTACATTCAATGTTCCCATTTGCTGTCCAACCAAAGCATTTATTATCTTAAAGGTTGAACCAGGTGGATATTGTGCTTGTAACGCTCGGTTAAACAGCGGTTTAAGTGTATCGGCTTCCAATATTTTATAGTTTGCGCTTCTTTCTCTTCCGCTAAGAAGGTTTGGATCGAATCCTGGTGCTGAGACCATACAGAGTATCTCTCCAGTCTTAGGTTCTACAGCTATTATAGCTCCTTTTTTATTTATCATTAAGCTCTCGCCATAATTCTGTAAATCGGTATCGATTGAGATATTTATGTTAAGTCCGGGAACCGCTTGTTTGTCGTTTCTTCCATTATTATATCGTCCTTTTATGCGGTTATGAACATCGACCATAAAAACCTCTACTCCTTTTTCACCGCGCAATATATGTTCGTACGATTTTTCCAGTCCATTTATACCGATATAGTCCCCGCTTTTATACAAAGGATCTTGTTTAGTCTGTTGTTCAGTTACTTCGCCAACGTATCCTAACAAATGGGCTGAGTTATGTTCTGGGTATTTCCGCACCGTCCTTGTTTGTGCATAAAAACCCGGAAATCTGTATAGCTTCTCAGAAAAATTAGCATAATCAACCCTGGATACCTGTTTTAAAAAAATTGACGGTTTAAAACGACTGTATTTTTTTGCCGTATTTAACTGTGATTCCAGGTATTCCGGAGTAATTTTAAGCATTTCGCATAATCCGGCACTATCAAATGGCTGTAACTGGCGAGGTACAACCATAATATCATAGACAGGCTCATTGTAAACTAGTAGTCGATTTTTTCTATCGAAAATTAAACCACGGGTTGGATATTGCGTTACAAATCGCAGAACATTACTACTGGCATAGTCGCGATATTGTTTTTGAATGGTTTGGATATACAGCAATTGTATTACATAAACCAAAAAAACTGCGATTACTATTCCTCCAATAATATAAGGACTATATGAATGCTCTTTTTTCACACTAACAGTTAAAAATTATCTCTTTGAGATTTTACCAAATCTCAGGTATTGAAGTAATATTGTTAAAGTTATAGTAAATATTCCGCTAAGTATTATCCTGCCAATGGTTCTAAAGAAATTTACCGCATTGAATGATTCCACAAAGAATAAAAACGTATGGTGTGCAACAATTAAGATTACTACATATCTCAAAAACCAAGATAGTCCCATATCTTTTATACTTGCCTTACTTTCAGTATCATATCCATCACGAGGAGAGATATACTTCAATACATATGGACGTATAAAGCCTACAAATACGCATGCCGAAGTGTGCATTCCAGGAGTGCCAACTATTGCATCAAAAACAAATCCCAGTACGAACGATAAAATCTGAACTAACCAAGGTGGAGTTTGAATAGGAAGGTATAATATTGCTAAAACATAAATGTAAGGATTAATATAACCGCCTAGTCCAATATTATTCAAAATGAAAATTTGAATAATAAGCAAAATAACCGCCTGCAACAATTGCCTGAGGATAATCCTAATCATTTTCTGTCAAATTTTTAAGGCTATCAATTTCGTTTTTGAACAAATTTTTTACAGCATACAAATGTGTAATTGCACCAAAATCTTCAGTTAGTTTAACTTTTATATTAAAAAAACTTAAATCAAGACTTTTATCAACGTCAACAGCTGTCCCTATTATAATCCCCTCGGGAAAAATTGATGAATATCCAGATGTTACAATCGTGTCGCCGTTTTTTATTTTTATATGATTTGGGATATCGGATAGATAGCAGTATTTGGTATCATTTCCGTCCCATTTCAGAATGCCAAAATGATCTGAAGATTTAAGTTTTGCGCTGATAATAACGTTTGTGTTCAGAATGCTTGATGCTGTGCTGTAATTCTTTGAAACATGTTGAATAATCCCAACAACTCCTTTCCCTGAAACTAATCCCATTTCGGGCTCTATTCCGTGCCTACTTCCTTTATCGATCATCAGCATATTATGCTGTCTGCCAGTACTGTTATACACTATCTTGCAATCAATATACTTCCAATATTGCTCATATACAGAATCATATATTTCGCTGAAAGATACTCGATTAGACTTATATGAAGATACTAATGTGTTTTTAATTCTAGCGTTCTCATCTGCAAGCTGTTCGTTGGCTTTTACTAAGATAAAAAAATCTTTGAATCTTTGAATTCTCTCATTTATGCCTCCGGTAAGAGCAGACGAAGCATTCAAGTATGCCGCTCTGTGGTATGTGTTATAATTAAACAACATAGCAAAAGCAATAAACTCAAGCGTTAAAAAAAGCAGTAGAGGATAAAACTTGACCAATATTCTAAGTAAATTTCTCATCTATACTTTTTTAATTCTTGGTTAAAATCTATAATTAACACTCTTCCAATTTTGTGCTATCGCTTTGTTGTCTTTATTTACTAAAGTTTACCCTGTTTGATTAAAGCTCAATGTGTCTAAACTGTTTTGATTTGCAGACAATGAGTTTTTAAATTTATCTATATTTTACCGAATAAGAAATTGGAATTTATCAATATTTCTTAGTGCTATGCCTGTTCCTCGTGCTACCGCATGCAGTGGATCCTCAGCTACATGAAACTCTATTTTTGTTTTCTCAGTAAGCCTTCTATCTAGCCCACGAAGCAATGCTCCTCCTCCAGTTAAAAATATACCTTTATTAAAAATATCTGCGTAAAGTTCTGGTGGAGTGTGTTCCAATGTTGATAAAATCGCTGCCTCGATTTTCGAAATACTACGATCAAGACAATGAGCTATTTCCTGATATGAAACCGGAATCTCAACAGGGAGAGCTGTCATTTGATGCGGACCCCTAACCACATAATCCGATGGTGGATCTTCTAAATCAGACAACGCACTACCAACTTGAATTTTTATATTTTCTGCAGTCCGCTCTCCAATTTTAATATTATGTTGATGGCGCATATACTCACGAATATCAGCAGTAAAGTCGTCACCCGCAATTCTAATTGAACGGTTACAAACTATACCACCTAATGATGTAACCGCAATCTCAGTTGTTCCTCCACCTATATCTACAACCATATTTCCTTCGGGTGCTTCAACATCAATACCTATTCCGAGCATGGCAGCCATGGGTTCGTAAATCATAAAAGCTTCGCGTCCTCCAGCATGTTCGGCACTGTCGCGAACTGCGCGCATTTCTACCTCGGTGCTTCCTGAGGGAATACATACAACTATTCTTAATGCTGGCGAAAAGAGTTTTTTACGTTTATCAATCATCCTTATCATGCCGCGAATCATCTGTTCTGCTGCATGAAAATCGGCTATAACTCCATCGCGCAATGGTCTGACTGTCTGAATATCTTCGTGTGTCTTTCCTTCCATTTGCATTGCTTTTTCGCCAATAGCCACAAGTTTTCCTGTTAGCTTCTCTATTGCAACAATCGAAGGCTGATCGACAACAACTTTATCATTATGTACAATGATGGTGTTTGCAGTACCCAAATCAATTGCAATTTCTTGTGTTAAAAATGAAAATAATCCCATGTAATTCTATGTTATTTAATGCTTAAAATGTCTTATTCCTGTCATTATCATACTCATATCGTGGTTGTTGCAATAATCAACCGATTCTTGGTCTTTTATGCTACCACCTGGCTGAATCACTGCTTTTATACCCTCTTTGCACGCAATTTCGACCGAATCGGCAAAAGGGAAAAAGGCATCAGAAGCCATGACTGCTCCCTGTAAATCAAGTCCAAACGATTTTGCCTTATCGATAGCCTGTTTTAAGGCATCAACACGCGATGTCTGCCCTGTTCCACTTCCTATAAGTTGTTTATTATGAGCTAAAACAATTGTATTTGATTTTGTGTGTTTTACAATTTTATTGGCAAACAGTAAGTCGGAAATTTCACTTTCCGATGGTTGTTTGTTCGATACAACTTTCCAACTGTTTCTACTAGTAATCACTCTGTCTTTCTCTTGAACAAGCACACCGTTAAGGGCTGTTCTAAATTGCCATTGAGGTAATTTGCATGGCTTGCGTTTCATCAGTATCCGCTTTGATTTCTTGATAAGAAGTTCAAGTGCCGCCTCAGAATATTCGGGTGCTATAAGTACCTCATAAAAGAGTTTGTCAATCTCTTTTGCGGTATCTAAATCAATTTTTTGATTTGTAATTATAATGCCCCCAAATGCCGAAACGGGGTCACCTGCCAAAGCATCTTTCCATGCTTCTAAAAGTGTATTGCGAACTGCAACGCCACAAGCGTTATTGTGTTTTAAAATTGCTATAACATTCTCTGTTTCAGCAAACTCATCTATCAAACTAACAGCTGCATCAATATCAAGGATGTTGTTGTATGAAATTTCTTTACCTCCGAAGATTTCAAACATTTCCGCCAACTTTCCATAAAAGAAGCCTTTTTGATGTGGATTTTCGCCATATCTTAAGGTCTTATGCTCCATTACGCTTACTTTAAGGCTCTCCTGATAATCGCCACCAAAATAGTTCCATATCTGAGTATCGTAATGTGAAGATGTCATAAATGCCTCTTTGGCAAATAGTTGTCGCTCTTCTTCAGTAGTGTAGCCTTTTTTAATTACTTCTAGAGCTCTTTGATATTGATTTTTATTACTAACAATCAAAACCGATTTATAGTTTTTAGCCGCAGCACGAATTAAAGAGATACCACCAATATCAATTTTCTCGATTATATCTGCGTGTGACGCACCATTTTTTACGGTATCTTCAAAAGGATACAGATCGACAATAACAAGGTCGATAGCTTCAATCTCATAAAACTTCATCTCCTCCTGATCCTCTATTTCATCGACTCTACCCAAAATACCCCCAAAGATTTTTGGGTGTAACGTTTTAACACGTCCTCCTAAAATTGAAGGATAGTCGGTAAGCTTTTCAACTGACGTTACTTTATATCCCTGACTTTTAATAAATTGACTTGTGCCTCCTGTTGAAATAAAATTACAACCAATCTCGTCTAATAATCTTAAAATAGGCTCTAGACCCTCCTTATTGAAAACTGAAATTAGCGCAGTTTTTATTTTTCTATTTTGCATTTGATTGGTGATTTTGCAGCTAAAGTAATGCTTTATTTTCAGGTCACAAAAATAGCAGAAAACATTTTCAGTTACAACGTTTTGATTTATTTATTTAATACATCTGTAACTCGTTGATTAACGAGATAAAAATTCAAACTTAATAATTTTAGGTATAATGTTCAAAAGTAATGATTTTTTGAGAATCAGGGATTAACATGGATTTACATTTTTGTTATAAAGCTTGGATTTTCTTTTATTTTTTAAACTTTCACTCATTCCAATCTTTTTTATTTTGCAATCAATCCAAGAAAAGTAATCAAAATATTGCAAAGCTTTCAACTCTTGATTATCTTTTATGGTTGTTCGTAAGTCGGTCTTTAATTTTTTCAGATCATTCTCCAAAAGTTCGTCTTTCGAAATAACATTCTTTAAAAAACTAAAGAATAACAACTCAAATTTAAACATTCTGTTTCTCGTTGTAAAAAAACGTAAGTTTGAATTATTAATATACTCTATTTGATCGTAGTTATTTAGTTCATAATGAATTAACAAGTTTAGGACACGTGCGAAGCAAAAAATATCAATCGGTTCTCTCTGTTCGGTAATATTTAGCACATTGTTTATCCACCAAAGTGCATTTGAATATTCCTCTAAAATAAAATAAGTGTATGAAATGGTGTACAAGAGAAAAATTTTGTATCTAGTTGTAGGTAAAGAGAGTAATAAATCTTGTTGGTTTTTAAGTTCATTTATTAATGTTTTTGCTTTTTCAAATTCACAAGATTCTTTGTATAACTCTAATTCTAGATAATTGGAACGAACGAAAATAGTTTCTTTAAGATTTATTGTTAAATCATTTGGAAGATTATAAAAGCTGATTACATTTTTGAGTTTATTAAGCGCAGGATAACATTGTTCAAAAAGTCCAATCTGAGTGCAGGTATATATGTAGTTATTTAGCGCAGCTATGTAGTGAATAGGAGATTTTATTATTTGAGTTGGATTAGCTTCGAGTAGCTCTACGACCTGTTTACAATAATTATGACTTTTAACAATATTGCCTTTGTTCAAATAGTAATATGCATTTATGTGGTAAAGCATCATCCTTGAAAAAAAAGAATCAGCTATTTTTTCATTTTTAATATATGAGTTATTCATAATTTTCTCATATTTTTCTAATTCTGAATCACTACGAATCGGGGTACCTTCATTATTCAAAATAAGAATTTCATAAAAAAGTTGTCTGTAGATACTTTTGTTTTTGAGAATTTTTAGTTTTTCAATTTCATCTTTATAGTCGCTTATGAGATATTTTTTCAAATCGGATGTTTTTGTGGTAATAAAAGCTATTTTGCTTTTCCATTCTAGTATTTCAATAACACCAATATAATATAAATTATCCTGAGCTATTTTTTCTGCTTTTTCGAGAAAATATACACACTGATCGTATAGACCTTTATGATACAAAATCTCAACAAATCTTAGCAATTCTTTTATTTTTGATTCTTCTGAAATTTCTGCGTGGTAAACAGTAAGACTTCTTAATATTAACTTATGAAGTAGATTTTTTGTTACATGCAATTGAGAGATGAAATTTTCTTTTGAAAACTTCTCTTTCACAATTTCATCCTTGTACTCTTCTAACTTAGCTATGAAATCAAAAAGTTTTACATAATTACTGTTTTTTCTATTGTTTGATGCAAATATTTTAAAATATCTTTTTTCTTGTTTCGACATTGATTTTATTAAACAAAATAATTTGTCTGACATATGTTGGAAATTTAAGTTTTAATCCTAACAAAGATAAGTAACATATTTATTATTAAAGTATATAATGTTAGCAAATCTAATTTGGAAGTTTACATTTTATCGAAAGTTGATTTGAAATTAAATCAGTTGAGTTTTACTTTGGTGCAGATTTTATAAACATAAAAATTAGAAAACATGAAAAGAAATTTGTTTATCTTAGCAATCGTATCACTTGCTTTTGTGATAGGTTGTCAAAAAGAGGATTTTAAAGAAGAATCCCAAGCTGTTGTAAATGGAAACGAAGAGGTTATTCCATTTGAACTTCCCGAACCTATTGAATTCCCTGAGTTCGTTGAGTGTAAACTGCCAGAATCAACAGAAAAATGGGGAGGGACTCCCCATAGCAAGTTGATGTTTATTGCTGCCAAATATTGGAAACTTTCCGATAGTAGAGCAAACAGAATGGCTGCTGGTGCACCTATGCCAGACCAACACGACAACGAAGGAACTATCCCTGGAACACAGCAATGGCGACATGGATACATCTATCTGTATGGTTATTATACAGGAATAGGTGTTGCTGATGCGATGTGTGCTAATAATATTAACGGAAGTGGTTATAATAAGAGAAGTGCATTTTACTATTATCCTTCAAACAAGTGGATGGGTGATTGGTACTTAGGCTATGCTGCTCATTATTTGCAAGATGTTGCAAATCCATGGCACACCTCTGCAAATATCTATCAACAATTAGCAACTCATAATGGATATGAAAATTGGGTGTCTGCTAACTGGGATTCTGGTCATAATTTTGAAAGTGTAGTAAATGCAGATAAATACTACTATTCAGTTACTAATCCGGCAGCAGCTGTCAGATATTTAGCACTTTGGAGTAATTACAGAAATACAACTATTTACGATGCCTATGTTGCATCAGGGAAGCCAACTGGACTCAATGGAGGTAATGATGCTTTAATAGAGGGCACAAAAGAACTTTTGATAGCTGCATGCAGATATTCAAAGGGGCTTATCAAACACACGCTTGATGCTGAAAATGCTTGGTAATATTTTTTAATTTTAAGGGGCTGTCTTAACTTTTGGGACAGCCCCTTTCTTATAATACTCATCAACAAATGCCTTTCGGTGTTCTTTGGATAGTCCGTTGTAATTTCGTGACTTAGGCTTAGGGTCAGTAAATTTACCTTCTAAACTGTTATCAGTACCGAGAATACTTAATTCTATATTATCGTATCACGCACATAAATTAAGGTGTATTGTGCTTTATAACTAAGATAAACATTGCGAAGTCTTAGGTGAGTATAATGACTTTTTTCTATCAATAAAATTGGCATTTAAATGCCAGACATTTAAAACACTGATTACCAAGTATTTTCCTGTTTTTTGCTGTGGCATGCGAACCACTATAAAAGCAAATTTTTAATCATATCATTGTAAATACTGTAAGATTGGTAACTATGGACTTTATGGAAGATTTTATCATTGCCTTTTAGTATTAAGCCGAAAATTATATTAATTTTGAGTATTCAACACACAAATTTAATAATACAGAATAAAGCTGATACGAACAAAACATTGATAATCAACGATATAATTATTAAGCGTACGTGTTCCATATTATCTAAAACCTAAAAATTACAATAGCATGAAATCAAAATTTTTCGCATTAACATTAACGTTATTAATTTCTAGTAATTTAATCTCACAAACCGCATGTGAGCAAACAGTTGAACAGCTAAACAACTTATTACAACATCGTCTTGACAGAGTAGAAAAGCTAGTAGATGACGTAATGTGGTTTCAGCGGTTAAACGACATCGCCTACGTTGACAAACTTTTTATTACAGGACCGCCACCGGCAAAAGAGAAAAATCCAACTGCTTTGGGAGCTGGTAATCCTATAAAATTTTGGACTTATGCAATTTTTCCAAAAGATATTGACCGTTCGAAAAAATACCCATTAATTGTCTTGCCACATGGAGGAGTACATGCAGATTTTACAACATATCATTTTCATATTATCAGGGAGATGATTTCACAGGGATACGTAGTCGTAGCCCCTGAATACAGAGGAAGTACAGGTTATGGTAAAGGACATTACGAAAAAATTGACTACGGCGGATTGGAAGTTGATGATGTTTTAGCCAGCAAGAACTACATGATAGAAAACTACGGTTTTATTGACAAAAATCGTGTTGGCATTGTTGGTTGGAGCCATGGAGGACTAATTACACTTATGAATATTTTTAATTTTCCGGACGATTATAAGGTTGCATTTGCAGGTGTACCTGTTAGCGATATAGTTGCAAGAATGGGCTATTACCATGATGATTACAGAAAGTTATTTGAAACAGATTATCATATCGGAAAGTCGGCTCACGAAGATGTCAATGAATACCGCAGACGATCCCCAGCATGGAACACTCACAAATTCAAAGACACACCATTACTAATTCATACTAATACCAATGATGAAGATGTAAATGTACTTGAGGTAGAACATCTTATCAAATCTTTAAAAGCCGATAATAAAAAATTTGAATATGAAATTTTTAAAGATATCCCGGGCGGTCACTCATTTGACAGAATGGACACAAAAACAGCTAAAGAAATAAGAATAAAAATATATAAATTTCTTTCCAAACACCTTAAACCCGAAAATCCAATTACTAACTTAGAACAGCTAAACAAAGCTGGGTATCGATTTTAAAAACTTTATTTAGGCGCAGAACTTTTTATCCGTTTAATATGTTATTAGATAAAATATACGTTTGCTATTTTATAAATTGTTTCGTAATTTTGTAGAGTTAATATTTTAATGTATGGCAAAAACAAAAGAGACATTGTTATCGGAGATTCAGTCTAAGTTAAGCAGATTGATAGTGTTGTATAACAATTGTAAAGAAGCTAACGCAATGTTAACTTTGGAGATTCAGGAAATCCGATCTCGTTTGGACGAAAAGGAGTTGCAATATAAAGAGTTAGAACAAAAACATATCAATTTAAAAGCAGCTCGTTCATTATCAGATACGCCTGAGAGTTCGTTAGATGCCAAACAAAAAATTAACGAAATCGTGCGAGAAATTGATCAATGTTTAACACTCTTAACTCAATAGAATTGCAATAAATGGGAGACGAAATTACCATAAGAGTAAGTATAGCCGAAAGATACTATCCAATCAAAATTGATAGTAATGATGAAGAACGTATCCGATTAGCGGCAAAGCGTATTAATGATGCTGTGCTTCAATATAAAAAAGTGTATTCAGACAAGGATACACAAGACTTTTTGGCTATGGCAACTTTGCAATTTGTATCAAAATTAACCCAACTCGAGGATAATAAAACCGACAATCAACTTGTCGAAATTCTTGAAAAATTAAACTATGACCTTGATATAGCCATTGAAAAAGAGTAAAAAACGACGTTCTTATACATAACAAAATATTGCCCGCACCAATACTTTGGGGTTTAGAAAAATCAACACTACTAAACATTGGCGACAAGCTAAATTTGGCAATGACAGGCCTCACTCTTGTTTCGACAAGAGTTTCGTAAGAAACAGTGGAAGTCAGAACCAAAATTGCAGCGCCAGACATGTCTGAAAGGATTTTTCCTTAAATGACTAAAGAACTTTGGTGCGGGCTTTTTTTATTTAAATACTAAATAAAATGAAGCATACAATATAATATAAGCGGTACATTTAAACTCAATTATAAACTTTAATTTATCTATAATACAATGGAAATAAATTTAATAATCGTATTACTGCTCCTATCATTCACTTTAGGTGCAGTGCTTTCATATATAATATGGCAAAAAGTACAAAAAAGAAAGAAAGAGCGAATAATTGCTGAAGCTCAAGCAGAAGCAGAAGTTACCAGAAAAGAGAAAATTTTGCAAGCTAAGGAAAAATTTCTGCAGTTAAAAAGTGAACACGAGAAATACGTAGCCGAAAAAAATTCAAAATTAACGGCTATGGAAACAAAAGCAAAGCAGCGAGAAACTGCTATTGCTCAAAAAATTGAAGAAACTAACCGTAAAAGCAAAGAGATAGATATTATTCGTGACAACCTCACCCAACAAATGGAAATGGTTGAGAAAAAAAGCGAAGAACTTGAAAAATTGCAACGGCAAACTATCGAACAATTGGAAACCATAAGCGGTCTATCTGTTGAAGATGCAAAATCACAATTAGTCGAATCTCTCAAAGCAGAAGCTCGAACCGAAGCAATGGCTTACATTAATGAGGTTATGGACGAAGCTAAACTTACTGCCAGTAAGGAAGCAAAACGCGTTGTGGTACAAACAATTCAACGTGTTGCTACTGAACATGCTATAGAAAACTCGGTTACTGTTTTTCACATTGAGAACGACGAAATAAAAGGGCGAATAATAGGTCGTGAAGGACGTAATATCAGAGCCTTAGAAGCTGCTACTGGTGTAGAAATAATTGTTGACGACACACCCGAAGCAATTATTTTGTCTGCATTCGACCCTGTCAGACGTGAAATTGCACGTTTGGCTCTTCATCAATTAGTAACTGACGGTAGAATCCATCCTGCACGTATTGAAGAGGTTGTTAACAGGGTTCAAAAACAGATTGAAGAAGAGATTGTTGAGACAGGAAAAAGAACAGCTATCGACCTTGGAATACACGGGCTACACCCAGAGCTGGTAAGACTAATAGGCAAAATGAAATATCGAAGCTCATACGGGCAAAACCTTCTACAACACAGTCGTGAGGTGGCAAACCTGTCAGCTATAATGGCTTCAGAACTTGGGCTTAACAGCAAATTAGCAAAGAGAGCTGGTTTACTCCATGATATAGGCAAGGTGCCCGATGACGAGCCAGAACTACCACACGCAGTACTTGGAATGAAATTGGCAGAAAAGTATAAAGAAAAACCCGAAGTATGCAATGCTATTGGCTCACACCACGAAGAGGTTGAAATGAATACACTGCTTGCTCCAATTGTACAAGTATGTGACGCCATTTCTGGTGCAAGACCCGGCGCACGACGCGAGGTTGTCGAATCGTACATAAAAAGACTTAAAGAACTTGAAGATCTTGCACTTAGTCATAGCGGAGTGTTAAAAACATATGCTATTCAAGCTGGAAGAGAGTTACGAGTTATTGTTGGAAGTGATAAAGTATCTGATAAAGAGGCAGAAACACTATCTTTCGACATTGCAAGGAAAATTCAAGACGGTATGACATATCCCGGACAGATTAAAGTTACTGTGATTAGAGAAACACGTTCAGTAAACTATGCGAAATAAAGTATCCTAAAATTGATTGTGTATAAAATCCCTGATTACATTTTTGTAGTAAGGGTCCCAGCAAAACAAACAGGCTGGATGAGCAAAGCAGGATATAAATTTAATGATAAAGGTGTTGCGATTTGTTCTGAAAATAATGAAACTTATCTATTTAGAAAAAATGTCGTAAAAAAATATTAATTATGCTACGTACCTATTTTTTTATTCCAGCCTCTAAACCACGGTTTATAGAAAAAATGGATACCATTGCCGCCGATACATTCGTTTTTGATTTCGAAGATGCAATTGCCGAATCAGAAAATGAGGTCGCATTTGAAAACATAAAAAAGGTTGATGGCGTTGAACAGTACTGGGTTAGACCACGATTGTTTAACCGTAATGAAGAGATTAATGACGCACAACTAAAGAGACTGTTTAATTTGGGGTTTAAAAATTATTTTTTGCCTAAAATAAGCACACCTGAAGAACTACAAAGCATATACAATGTTTTTGATTATTACGACACAACAGATATCCAATGGATTTTACTGATAGAGAGTCCGTTATCATTAATTAATATTCCACATTTTTTTAGTGAATCCAAGTTCCCGATCAAAGGCATTGCACTTGGAGCACAAGACTATGCTGCAAAAACCAATATGCGTTTTACAAATGAAGAGATAAGTTGGGCAAGAAAAGTCGTTCTTAATGCTGCATATGCATACAATGTAGAAGCTATTGACTTTGCCAGCATGAATATCGGCGACATCAAAGAGTTTGAAAACGAGGTTTTAACAGGCTTTAAAATGGGATACACCGCAAAAATAATTGTCCACCCAAACCAACTACAAGTTGTAAAAAACATTGAGTATTACAGCAAAGCAGAAATTGAAAGAGCCGTAAAAATCAGCAGACAAATTGATTTTTCACAACTTAATGATTTTTCTATTGTAGTTGTCGATGGCAAATTGTACGAAAAGGCACATTTAAAAAGAATAGAACGTATAATAGAATACGCCAAAGTCAAAAACTTGATTTCATAAACATATTGGCAAAATCCACCCAATTGTAATACAAAAATATATTTAAAGATAAAACAAAGACCTAAACCACTGAAGTTTAAAATAGATTTTAAATTGCCCTACGGATATGGCTTCTGAAAAAATTCTTTGGTTTGAAGAGTTATCATCAACAAATAAAACAGCATGGCAATATATTGACAAACAGTCGGGATTTTGTATAGCTACAGGCTTTCAAAGTTCGGGCAGAGGTCAGGCTGGTAATAGCTGGGCATCAGAACCTAACAAAAACCTTTTAGCAAGTTACATATTTAGTTTGGATATAAAACCTGCGGAATGCTTTGCCATATCTATGATTACATCTTTAGCAGTAGTAAGCCTGCTAAATTCGTACAATTGCACCGCCAAAATAAAATGGCCAAACGATATTATTGTAGATAACAAAAAAATTGCCGGCATATTGATAGAAAACATCGTATCGGGCAATAGAGTTGAAAAAAGCATAATAGGTGTTGGATTAAATCTCAATCAAACAGAGTTTGCAGGATTGCCAAATGCAACAAGCCTAAAACTAAAACTTAAAACAGATTTAGATATCAAAACAATTGCAAGTGAGTTACAACGTTATTTAATCGCAGGGTTTGAAAAAAACAAAAAACCATCTCGGGAACTAAAAGAATCATATTTTGAACTACTATTCAAAAAAGACAAATCAATATACAGAGATAACAATTCAACTTTTGAAGGAAAAATAGTAGATATAGACTTTGATGGTGCACTAAAAATTCAGAAAAGCGACAATTGCACCAAATCATATTACTTTAAAGAAGTCCAAATGCTGTATTAACCCAGACCATATAAATAAATTGCATAATATCTTTTTCTTAATTACAATTAATTTAGTAAACATCAATATTTTTGATATTTTTGCAAACTTAATTTATAAAACTTATTGATTTTAATAGCGGTGCACATTAACAATTATCAAAATAAAGTAAAAAAACATGGAAAGCATTTTCAGCAATAAAAACATTTTGCACATTTTTTCAAAATGGTGGAAACACATTGTTATAATAACAGTTATAGGAACAATAGTAGTAGGAGCATCCACATTTTTAGTAAAACGAAAATACAAATCGTTTGCTGACGTATATCCCTTAAATCTTGGGGCTTTTTCTGAAGAGACATATACCGAACAGATGATTCAAATATTAAACTCTAAAGATATCGCCAGAGAAGTAGTAAAAGAGCTTAAGCTTGATGATCACTGGGGTATCCCAAAAGACTATGTAAAATACAAAGCAAAAGTTTTTGATTACTATTATGATTTTGTCTCTATCCGAAAAACACCTTTTGAATCGGTTGAAATTTCAGCTCTTGACGTTGATCCAAGCTTAGCACGTGACATAGTAAACTCAATATTAAAACATTATAATGAAAAAGTAACGTTTTTACACAGGGAAAAGATATTGGAATACATTGAGCTAAATGAAAAGCAGATAGCTAGTATTGAAGAGAAAATCAAAACATATGAAGCATTATTGGGAGAGATAATAAAAAAATCAGGAAATAAAGATTTTGCAAAAGTAGTTGAGCTTGGAAAAGGAGAAAGTAAATTAGTCACCAAAATAGAAGGCGATAGTGATAACGATGTTAACGAATTAAAGAAAATACGACAAAACGTTAACCTGTCTTTTCAAACAATAAATCCCGACTTAGATATTGATATTGTCAAGGGTTACGGCACCGAATTTTTGCATTATTTTAAAATTTACAGAGAAAAAACTACTGCATTGGCAGACCTTAAAGTAGAAACAGAACAACTTAAAATTGAAGCAGAAAAAAAAGTTGCATACTACGCAATGATATCTTCTCCATACGTTGCTGATAAAAAGCACTCTCCAAAACGAATTCCTATAACCTTAATTGGAGGAATGTCTGTATTGTTAGTTTGTTTTATAATTATAAGCATAATTGAGCGAAATCCAACGCATTCGTAAAATTAACAATTAAGTAGTGTTCAAAAACAAGATACTTATATACTACATAAGTGCTATTATTGTTTTAGCACTGGCTGCATTTTTGGTATCAATTGAAAAATACTATTTTGCAGCTGTTCCTTTTGGTATAGCTATTTTAATTATAGCAATTTTTTCGCTCAAAAACTTAATGTATATTATTGCTTTTTTAACACCCCTTTCAATTCAGTTATGTTTTTTTGCTGATGTAGATAACGATTTAAGTTTACCTGTTGAGCCAATTTTGATTGGTCTGTTTTTGTTGGTGCTTTATAAACTTGTGTTTGAGAGAAATTCGTTTAACAAAAAAATATTAACACACCCCGTATCTATTGCTATCTACATAAACTTAATTTGGATTGCTATAACTTCATTGACCAGCACAATGCCCATAGTATCTTGGAAATTTACCGTCTCGAGAATGTGGTGTTTAGCAACTTTTTACATATTGGCTTCACACTTATTTACCAATAAATCATCTATTTACAAGTACTTTTGGTTATATGCCTCTTCTTTCATAATAGTTATAGCATATACGTTAATACGGCAAAGTAGTTTCGGATTTTTCGACAGACAAGCTGCAAACTACATGGTAACACCACTACTTCCCGACCACACTTCATATGGAGCTATATTGGCAATGTTCATACCATTTATTTTATTTTGCGCATTTAACAAAAGGTTTAGTTCACCAAAAAGACTATTGGCTTTTGCTGTAGGAGTTTTATATATATTGGCATTAGTTTTCTCATATACACGTGCAGCATGGGTTGGAGTAGTAGCAAGTGCAGCCCTATTTATTTTATTGGCTTTGAAGATAAAAGCGCGAACTATTTTGTTGATAGGAGCAGTTTTAACAACAGTTGTTCTAGCATTTTCAACAGAGATAATGATGAGTCTTGAAAAGAACACTCAAAGCTCATCGGACGATTTGAGCGAACAATTGAGATCCGTAACAAATATTAGTACAGATGCCTCAAACCTTGAGCGCATTAACCGTTGGAATTCAGCAATACGAATGTTTAAAGAACGTCCTATATTTGGCTTTGGACCTGGAACATACATGTTCCAATACGCTCCCTACCAATTATCTAGCGAACGTACTATAATAAGTACCAATTTTGGAGATGTCGGAAACGCTCATAGCGAATTTCTGGGACCCTTGGCTGAATCGGGATTGTTAGGAACTGTAACTTTTACCTTAATTCTAATAGTCATAGGAACAACTACTTTAAGAATATACCACAAAGTAAAAGAACGAGAAGCCAGACTTTTAGCAATAGCCCTGTTTCTGGGGTTAATTACGCACTACGTACACGGCTTCCTGAACAATTTTCTTGATATTGATAAGTTTTTGTTCGTGTTTTGGGGATTTACAGCTGCTATTGTAGTAATAGATGTTAAGTTTACAAGAGAGACCAATAATAATTTACTTACGTCTAATACACCTTCTAGTTCGGGAACTCCAGAGCAAGAATAGTAATATCGTCTATATAAGAACCTTGCCCTTTAAAGGACTCTAATTCATTAATTATATTTGATATAACATCATCAATAACAGGTGTTTGCATTAGTTCATGTTCCATAAACGCAGTCCCAAACTCTTCCATGTTTTCGTTTTCAAGCTCAATGATTCCATCTGTAAACATAATTAATCTAGAGCCTTGTGTAACATACTCACTTCCAATAGTTATTGATGGAATAAAATCTAACATACCAACACCTATACTTCCACTTTGTAAAAACTTAATTTCCTTGAGTCCTGCCTGATATAAAATAGGAGGGTTATGCCCAGCATTAACGTAGGTCAGCTTCTTGTTTTGTGAATTATATTCTCCTATAAAAAGTGTAACAAACTTCTCCCCATTTACATTATTCATAACACGCTGGTTCAACTCATGAACAATCTCATCTAATTTAAGATTTGCCGCAAAAAGTGCCCGAACATTTGCCTGAAAGTTAGACATTAGCAGTGCAGCAGAGATTCCTTTTCCTGATACATCTGCAATACAAAATCCGTATCTGTGATCATTTATTTGAACAACATCATAATAATCACCACCAACCTCAAAGTGTGGTAAATAGCAGGCTGTAGCAACTATATCTTCATTGTTTGGAAGCGAAGAGTGGCTTGGAATCAGCATAGACTGTACACGACTTGCCAAATCTAGCTCCTTCTTAATAATCTCCTGACGAAGGTTTTGATTGTATAGATTCCTATTTTCGATGGCTACCGCCACAATGTTTGTCATTGTCTGAATAAAATGCAGGTGTTTTATTGTGGGACTCATTCCAACACGCTCCTCTTCAATATCTCCAATTAAAAGATAAGCTAAGGGTCGTTCATTATGAAATACAGGAATAAGGACGTCAAAAACCGTTAATTGACGATTGATAGCATTGGTAAGACTGGTAATTTGAGTATAGTAGGTAAAATCATCAGGAACCTTTATTTCATCAACGACTTTGCGATCAACTCCGCTTGACAAAATACGTTCCCACTTTTCATTATAATGATATAAAAGAACTTTGCCTATATTAAGCTCATCTTTTAAAATGCCAAGATACCTATCCAATACCTCTTCAACAGGTAAATTCTCATTGATTGCTATTGTCAACTTAAGCAAAAAATCTAGTTTGAAATTGCAAAACTGTAATCTCCTTAATGACGCCTTTTTATTTGATTCCATATCGCATTTGCCGTTATTTATAGGTTACATTAATTTCTAGACATGACTAAACTGTAAAAGTAACTCATATTGATTGCAATTGCAAAATTTACTGCCTAAACAATTCAAAATTTCTATCTTTCTTGTTTTAAGGAAATTATAATTCTATCTAAACAGTTGTAAATATCTTACTTAACTATGTTACGCTCTAGTTTAGATATGACTTTTGTTATACAACATTTACCTAACGCGTTCAGCATAAGAGTAGTCAGCTGTATTTACCCGTATAACGTCGCCTATATTGACAAAAAGAGGTACTTTAACATTTGCACCCGTTTCTACAGTTGCATCTTTCAAAGCTGTTGACGAAGCTGTATCACCTTTCAATCCGGGCTCAGTATATGTTACCTCAAGCTCTACTGTAATTGGCAACTCTGCAGTTAATGGGGTCTCAGTTTCGGCATGAAAAACTATTTCCACGTCTTCTCCCTCTTTCATAAGATCTGGCGAAGAGATCAGTTTTTCATCAATTAAAACCTGTTCAAATGTCTCTTTATGCATAAAAACAAATCCTGTCTCTTCTTTATAAAGATATTGGTAAGGTCTTCTCTCTATTCTTACGATATCTATCTTAGCTCCTGAAGGGAAAGTATTATCTATTACACGTCCGTTTTCTAGATTTTTAAGTTTAGTTCGAATAAAAGCTGGACCTTTCCCTGGCTTTACGTGTTGAAATTGAACTACTTGATACAATCCATCACGAAACTGAATTGTTAATCCATTTTTAATGTCTGTTGTGTCTCCCATAATTGTATTCTATTTTTGTGTGATAACTACTTTTTACCTTTACTAAAATAAGGCTTAGGTTGTTTTGCCATAAATTCCTTTAAATATATTGGTTCGTCATAAGCCAAGTCGGCGAATTGTTTTGAAGCAATTCTTTTACTTGCCAAAGGATACATATATTTAGCTGAAATAAAAATATCTGTGTGTATTCTTGCATTATTGTGATTTATCACGTCTAAAATTTTAAATGCTCCATTACCGCAAAAGTGAATAACACTTGACTCCAACATCTCTGCGTATGACGATTCTGTAATAATATGAGGCTCTAACTCCCCAACTTCATTCAAATGCTTGTCATATATGTTATGATATACCTCCATTCTGCGTGCGTCGATCATTGGACATATTAATTCTCCTTCATTAATATTGATGTTTGAAATACATGCCTGGGCAATTATTTCAGTTGAGGGGATCATTATCAAAGGTTTATTTAACCCGTAACAAAATCCCTTAGCTACAGATACACCTATACGAAGGCCAGTATACGACCCTGGACCACAGCTAACAGCAATATAGCCAATATCATTTGGCAGTAAACTATTGTCAGTCAACAATTTCTTAATAAAAACTGTTAAAACTTTTGAATGTGCATTTTCTAAATCAGACTCAGCATAAGCCAACATCTCTTGACCGCAAAAAATAGCTACTGAACATATGTTGGTAGCTGTCTCTATGCACAAAATATTAACCATTGTTATTAATTTTACGCACAAAGATAATAAATTCCATTTTGGTTGAATATGAAATTAGCGATCTTTACAAAACAAACTTTTACCTTAAAGCTGTATATCAGCACCACGGTAAAAATCAAGTATCTTAGTTTTTACTATGAAATCATATTTACTTTGCAGTAGTCTTGATTTTACCTGATTCAACTTGTTTTTCTCTATATTATAATCTGTTGCGCTAATTGCCCCAGCATTAAATCGTTGTTCAGCAAAACGATAAGATTCTTCGCTTGCTTCAACTGCCTGTTTGCGTGCATTATAGTTTTCGCGTGAAGCTAATACATCATTGTACGCTGATTGAATAATTTTATAAATATCTTGCTTTACTTTTTCTATCTCATTTTCAGTTGTTAATGTCTCTACTTGAGCATTAGCAACGTTTGTGCGATTTCTAAATTTGTTGAATATTGGTATTGAAAGAGACACACCAAACTCGGCCTGACGACGATCTCTCAATTGGTCAAGTAGCATATAGTCGGTACTTCCATTTTGTGGATTTATTGCAAAATTATTGTAAGGAGAAGATAAGGCAGCACTAAGTGCTAATGTTGGATAGTAACCCGATTTAGCTATTTTTTCTCCTGTTTTTGAAATATCCAATTGCACTTCAACAAGTTTGATTTCAGGCAAAAAAACAATTGCCTCAGAATAAAGTCCTTCCATAGAGAGAGTGTCCGAAAACGTCAATATATAGTTCTCAATATCAGGCTTTTCTATTTCAAAAACACCCTCATCATAGTTCATTAGTTGAGATAAATTGAGTAGCGAAACTTTAATTTGATTCTCATATCCAACCAATTGCGACTCCTCTTCTGCTCTCTGACTGGTCAGAGCTAATAAATCTCCTTTCGCCACAGTTCCCGATTCTATTAACTTTTGCGTTCTCTCTATTTGCTGGTCGGTTGTTGAAAGTTGTTCCACCAATATCTCCAACTGTTCCTGATTATACAAAGAAACCAAATAGGCATTTACGATCTCTAAAATCAGTTGATTTTTGAGAATTTCGTAACTTATTTTTCCTGTCTCTAATTCAAGCAATCTTCGGTTAGTTGTGTGCATTTTTCTAAATCCCTCAAACAGATACACATTCGACGACAATCCTACATTGAAAGATGTAACCTGCTGATTTATAAATTGCGACTGCTCGTAACTAAATGTCTGTCCGAAACTTTGACCAAACCTCGACATAGCGTTCAAGTCCGGTAATAAATCGTATTTCGATTGCTTGTAGTTGTTTTGCAAAACTTGCTGCGACAGCTCCTGTTTTTTCAGATTAAGGTTGTGTTCTATAGCATAATTTATGCACGTTGGCAAGTCTAATGTTTGCGTATTTTCTTGAGCTTCAGCATTTATGGTATAAATAACTAAAAGCAAAAATAAAACATTTCGCATTGTTTGTAATTTTAGATTTTTAATAACACAAATTTATAAATAAAACAAAAACCTTATGACGCATTAACAACAATATTGTTACAAAATTATCCGTTTTGTAACTTTTGAACGAAATAAACGTCCCAAGTTCAGTTTTTTAAATAAATTTGTTCCTTTGTTAAAATAACCTTTATGACCGTATGATATCTATTAAAAATCTTCACAAATCATATCCAATAGGTCAGAGCAGCTTACATGTTTTGAAAGGAATCAGTTTTGATATTGACGACGGAGAATTGGTTTCAATTATGGGTAGCTCCGGTTCGGGCAAATCTACTTTGTTAAATATTATAGGACTACTTGACTCGTATGACAATGGTTCTTATTATCTCAACGATTTGTTAATGGAAAACCTTTCAGAAACTAAAGCAGCATACTACAGAAATAAATATTTTGGATTTGTTTTCCAGTCGTTTAATCTTATTGCGTATAAAAATGCGCAGGAGAATATTGCTCTACCCTTGTACTATCAAGGCATTTCGCGAAAAAAACGCAACACAATGGCAATGGAGTATTTAGACAAAGTTGGATTACGTGATTGGGCACACCATTTACCAAGTGAGTTGAGTGGAGGTCAGAAACAACGTATTGCTATTGCCCGAGCATTAGTTACTAAACCTAAATTAATTCTTGCTGACGAGCCTACTGGAGCATTAGACTCTCAAACTTCGTACGAAGTTATGAACCTACTTACAGATATAAACAAACAGGGCATAACCGTAATAATAGTAACCCACGAGCGCGAAATATCTGATATGACAAACAGAATTATTCGCTTACGAGACGGTATGATATTAGAAGACAGACCAATAGAAAAAGCTAAAGCCAATGTTTAGTATCGATAAATGGCATGAAATATTTATCACTATTGGTAAAAACAAGTTACGTTCGGCTCTCACAGCTTTTAGCGTTGCCTGGGGTATATTTATGCTTATAATTCTTTTGGGAGCTGGACAAGGTTTGCAAAATGGAATTATGGCAAATTTTGAGTCAGATGCCACTAACGGTATGTGGATATACTCAGGGATAACAAGTAAAGAGCATGATGGGTTGCAGTCCAACCGTTATATTCAATTTAATAATCGTGATTACGACGAAACAAAAAGAATTAATAGCGAAAATATAGAACACTCTAATGCTACGGTTTGGGTTTGGTCAGATAACCTTATAACATATGGTAAAGAATCTGTGAACTACGATATCGCAGGGGTTTATTCAGGAGCTCAAGAGATTGAAAAAACTGATATCATTAAAGGCAGATTTATTAATAAGCTCGACTGTAATGAGAATAAAAAATCGGTTGTAATCTCAGAAAAAGCACGACTAGAATTATTTAAAGATAAAAATGCAATTGGAGAGTGGATAAATATCGGAGGGATACCTTTTAAAGTTGTTGGCATCTATATTTCCGATAGCGATAGAGATAACGACGTGGTTTTCGTGCCATTTTCTACAGCCCAACGTTCATTTAGTTTAGTAAATAGAGTTAATATTTTATCCCTCACAATCAAAGGCTTAACCACAGAAGAAACAGAAGATTTTGAAAAAGCCTTACGAAAACAATTTGCCTCGAGGCATAACTTTGATCCAACTGATGAAAGTGCTATCTATATCCAGAATAACCTCGTAAATTTAAAGCAAATAAACGCGATGTTTTCAGGCATTTCAGCTTTTATTTGGCTGATTGGTATCGGCACCATAATAGCAGGTATTGTCGGCGTTAGCAATATAATGCTGATTGTCGTAAAAGAACGGACTAAAGAGATAGGTATCCGAAAAGCTATCGGAGCAACGCCTTGGTCAATAATTGGTGATATTCTTATGGAGGCAATCTTAATAACCACTGTAGCAGGATATTTTGGACTTGTCTTGGGAGTTGCGGTGTTAGAGCTCTTTTCAACCATTGTCCCTCCGACCGATTTTTTTAGAAGCCCACAAGCAAATTTACAAATAGCTATAAGTGCAACAATATTGTTGATAATATGTGGAACCATTGCAGGATTTGTACCTGCACGAAGAGCAGCAGCAATAAAACCCATAGTCGCACTCCGTGATGAATAAAAAACTTGTTTATGTTTGATATTGACCACTTTAAAGAGATAATTCACACGCTAAAAAGCAACAAAATGCGGACGATTATGACTGCATTTGGAGTTTTTTGGGGAATTTTTATGCTTGTGGTTATGTTAGGAATGGGTAATGGCTTTAAAAATGCTATATTCAAAAACTTGGGAGATTTTGCAACTAACAGCGCATTTATGTGGACAAACATTACTACAAAACCGTACGCAGGGTTTGATAAGGGGCGTAGCTGGAATTTTAGAAATGGAGATATTGCAGCGTTAACACATAATGTTGAGGGACTCGAACGATTAGCACCACGAGTACAAGCATCAAGAAGAAACACTTCCAACAATGTAGTTTACGGTACAAAAAGTGGTTCGTTCACTGTTTACGGAGATTATCCCGATTGGAATTATATAGATCCCGTTGATATAATCGAAGGGCGATATATTAACGAAATGGATATAATTAATTATCGAAAAGTTGTGGTAATTAGCAACTTAGCAAAAAATACACTGTTTGCTAATGACGAAGAACCATTGAATAAATTTATTAGGGTAAACGGCGTTTATTATAAAGTTGTAGGCATATTCAAATCAAAAAAATCAGGCGGACAAGCGCAAGGAGAAGAAAAAAACGTACACCTTCCATTTACCACAATGCAACGAATATATAATTACGGAGATATTGTTTTTTGGTTTTCCCTAACAGCCGATCCAAAAATATCTGTTGCAACAGTCGCCGACAATGTTATGAAGATATTGAAAAAACGCCACAAAATACACCCCGAAGACGATAGAGCAATTGGACACTTCAACGTAGAAAAAGAGTTTAAAAAAGTAAACGGACTTTTCCTGAGTGTTGCCGCATTAATATGGATAGTAGGTATTGGAACTTTACTGTCTGGAGCAATTGGTATTAGCAATATAATGTTAGTAGTTGTGAAAGAGCGAACTAATGAGATAGGAATAAGACGAGCAATCGGGGCATCGCCATTTAAAATAATTACCCAAGTTATATCCGAGTCGATAGTATTGACATTATCAGCCGGTTGGTTGGGGTTAGCAGCGGGAGTCGGTGTTATACAAATAATAGATACTGCAACTTCCGGAGCTGAGTTTCCCATAATGTATAATCCAATGATAAGTTTTAACATGGGACTCTTTGCGCTCGGAATATTAATAGTTAGCGGAATAATCGCAGGATTGATACCTGCCCACCGAGCAGTTAAAATGAAGCCAATAGAAGCATTACGAACAGAAAAATAAAAAAACCTTTAAATAAAGTTATTATGAGAAAAATACTCAAACGATCGCTGTTAGTATTAGTAGTCTTAATATTTGCTTATACAATATTCTTCCTGTTTCAAAAATCAAGGAAAAAGCCAGTTATATATACAATTGAAACACCTTTTAAAACCAACATTGTAAATAAAACTGTCGCAACAGGAAAAGTAGTTCCACGCAAGGAGATTGAAATCAAACCTCGTGTAAGTGGTATAGTTAACGAACTGTTTGTCGAACCAGGGGACATAGTACGAGTAGGCACACCTTTAGCCAGAATAAAAATTGTCCCCGATATGATAAGCCTTAACAACGCAGAATCGAGAGTTGAAAAAGCCAAAATATCTTTAGACGATGCTCAAAGGGTTTATGACAGGCAGAAACAACTGTTTGATCAACAGGTGATTGCAATTGCCGAATTGGAAAAAGCCGAAATAATGTTAAAAAACTCAAAAGCTGAATATCAGGCTTCCGAGGATTATCTGAAACTAATCAGGGAGGGTGTCTCTTCACGTTCCAAAGAGCAAACTAATACTCTTGTAACATCTACTATTGAAGGTATGGTATTAACTGTCCCTATTGAAGTGGGCAACTCAGTTATAGAAAGCAATAACTTTAATCCAGGAACAACCATAGCCGTGATTGCTAATATGTCTGAAATGATTTTCATGGGCAAGGTTGACGAGGTTGAGGTTGGGAAACTGCATTTAGGAATGGATCTGATTTTAACAATAGGAGCAATCACCGACACCAAATTCGATGCAAAACTCGAATACATCGCACCTAAGGGGGTTGAAGAATCAGGAGCTATTAAGTTTGAGATTAGGGCAGAGATGAAACTTAAAGAGGATTTTTTTGTACGCTCGGGATATAGTGCAACCGCCGAGATAGTCTTAGAGCAAAAAGATAGTATAATGGCTGTGAAAGAGAGCCTTTTGAAATTCGCCGAAAAAGGAGACTCTGTCTATGTTGAAGTCCTTGTCGATGAAACTCCTCAGACATTTGAAAAGCGTTATGTTAAAATCGGGCTGAGTGACGGCATAAATACAGAAATATTAGAGGGACTGTCAATGGAAGACAAAATAAAAGGCGCCGTCAAACGCGAGGATTTTGATGTAGATAGCACCAAACAAATGTAGCAAAGGGATAAGGAGCAAGGTACAAGGTAAAAGTTTCAATTCGTTACTCGTAATTGTTATTTGCTTTTATCTAAATTTTGTTTGGAATAATTTTTGTGCGATTATATATTCTAATCAAGCGCTCTAATTTTAAAAACTTCTATATACTGTAATTATCAAAAATTCCTGCTTTTATTTTGCAATTCAATAAAAAATCATCATTTTTAACCGCTAAAATTTAAAAAGAATTTAAATCTAATAAAATCATGAGAAAATTATTACTTTTTGGAGTTCTTTCATTACTAATGATAGGCTCAAATCAAGCACAGACCCGAATTTCGTTAAAAGCTGGAGAAAATGAACTCAAGCTTGTTAATAGTGAAAGAACAGGACTGTCGCTTTTTAATAGTGTTTCATACATTGACGTTCAACTTGAAAAAAGAACTCAAGGTGAATATGTTGAGCTAGTAATGAACAAATATGGCAACTCGTTCAATATTGGTAATCCTGATTTACCAGTATTAAACAGACTAATTGAGGTTCCTGCCGGAGCAACTGTTTCTGTTAATGTTACAAGCTATGACGAGGTGTTACTGAATCTTGCTAACTACGACATAAACAAGCTTATTGCACCAGCACAAGAATCGGTATCAAAAAGTGCCGATCCCGACAAAATTCCTTTTGAAAAAAATGAACATGTCTATTCAACAAACGCTCTATTTTCAAATCCTATGGTTAGATACCATGAAGTGGGCATAATGCGTGGAGTAAGAATTGGACGTATTGAAATTAATCCACTTGCATATAACCCTGTAACTGGAGACCTGAAAGTGTTCAATAACATGAAAATAGAGGTAACATTCCAAGATGCAGATTTTGCAAAAACTGACCTTTTAAAAACAAAATACAACTCACCTGCATTCAACGGATTATTATCAGGGCTGTTAAACTACACTCCTGCTGAATCAAGCAAAGATTTAAATATAAATGGTGTTCCAATGAAATTCGTTATTATTTCACACCGTATGTTTGAAAGCACACTTGCACCTTTTGTTGCATGGAAGAAAAAACAAGGATTCAATACAATTCTTCGCTTTACTGACGAGGCAGAAGTTGGCAACACATCAGCAGCTATTAAAAGCTATCTTCAAGGTCTATACACTTCAGCAACACCAGAAAATCCTGCACCTTCGTTTGTTATGTTGGTAGGAGATAATGAGCAACTTCCAGCTTTCTCTGGTACTACAAGTTCGCACGTTTCCGATTTATACTTTGCTACTTACGACGGATCATCTGACAGAATACCCGATGTTAATATAGGACGTATGTCAGCAAAAACAGTAGCTCATCTTGAGCCTCTAATTCAAAAAACATTGCTTTTTGAACAATTTCAAATGGCAGATCCTTCATATTTAGCAAACTCACTTCTCGTAGCAGGTGTAGATGCAGGTTATGCTACAACATACGGCAACGGAGCGTTGAACTACGCTTTACATTATCATAATGCTGCCCATGGAATAAATACTACAGCAATACCATATCCTCAAAGCAGTCAATCTGGTGTTTCACAGCAAATTATTCAGACTGTAAATACGGGTATTGCGTGGGGTAACTACACCGCACACTGCGGTCCCTCAGGATGGGGAAATCCTTCTTTTACCACATCTGACATACCTTCATTAAACAATGACCAAAAATATGGCATATTGGTGGGCAATTGCTGCCAGTCAAGTCAGTTTAACAATGATGTTTGCTTTGCTGAAGCAATAACACGAGCTGCCAATAAAGGCGCAATAGGGTATATAGGAGGAACTAATAGTACATATTGGAGCGAAGACTACTGGTGGGCAACAGGATTTGGAACTGTTGTACAATACCCTGCCATTGCAGATTTTGGTCCCGGCGCATACGATGCTCTGTTCCACGAACATTTACCAAATGACAATGTTTATTCTACAACACAAGGTCAAATTCCAATTGCAGGATGTCTAGCAGTAGAGGAAAGTAGCTCAACAAGGAAACTTTATTATTGGGAAATTTATCACCTAATGGGCGATCCTACTTTAACCCCGTATATTGGACCAATGCCAGAGATGACACCTGACTATTTGGCCACACTTCCAATGGGATTGAATTCATTTACAATGTCAAACATTCCACCAAAAGCATATGTGGCACTTACTGACAATGGAGAAATAAAATTTGCGGGTTTTGCCGATGCAAGTGGCACAATAGAAATTACTTTCGATGGATTCTCTGTCCCAACAACAGCTGATATTGTTATTACGAGTTCTTTCCATCGTCCATTTATAGGAACTTTAGATGTTATTCCATCAGACAGCCCATTTGTGGTCTATTTTGGTTCAACAATAAGTGACTCTCAAGGCAACGACAACGGAATGCTTGATTTCGATGAAACTGTTACATTGCAAGTAAATCTTAAAAACGTAGGGACTGTTGATGCAACAAATGTGGTTGCAAAGCTGAGAAGTGATAGTCCTTATATAACAATTATTGATTCTGTAGCTAATTGCGGTAACATAAATGCAGAGACAGAATTTCTTATTGAAAATGATTTTGTAATCAAAGCTGCAAAAGACATTCCTGATCAAACAAAAGTCGACTTTACAATTTTTGCAACTGCTGATGGAGAAGAAGAACCATGGATAACAACTTTCAGTTTAACTGCGAATGCTCCACAACTAACTAGTTTAAAATATGAAATTGCGGAAATAGAAGGAAACGGCAATGGAAGAATTGACCCAGGAGAAACAATAAGTGTTACTGTTCCTATCAAAAATATTGGACATGCAGTAGGATACCCAATGACAGCTATTTTATCTGCAAACATTATAATAGTTGACATCGAAAATGACGTCGCCGAATTAGCTGCTCTTGCTCCAGAAGAAGTTGGAAATTTTGTATTCACTATCACTACAAGTGAGAATATTCCAATAGGAACCCCTTTAGATTTAACAATACACGTTAACTCTGATATATTCTCATTTGAGGCTTCACAGTCATATAGTGTTGGATTATCAGTAGAAGATTTTGAAAGTGGCAGCTTTGATGCCTACGGTTGGGTAGAAGGTGGAAATATGCCATGGACAATTGTAAACACCGGTGCCTATGAAGGTACCTACTGTGCAAAATCAGGTGCAATTAGTCACAGTCAAAAAACCTCAATGAGTGTAACCTTAGATGTTAGTGCGCCAGGAGAAATTACTTTCTATAGAAAAGTAAGTAGTGAAAATAACTACGATAAATTATTTTTCAAAATTAATGGAGAAACAAAGGGAACTTGGTCTGGCTCACAAAGTTGGGAACAGTTCTCATACGAAGTGCCTATAGGCAACCACACTTTCACTTGGGAATATGCAAAAGACGGATCAGCATCAAGCGGAGAAGATTGCGCATGGGTTGATTTTATTGTATTTCCAGGTGCAGCTGCCACTCCAAATACAGCCCCGTATTTTTTAGATACTTTTATACCTGACGCGTACTGTGGCGAAGAGTACAGTGCTGACCTATGTGCAATAGATCCTGATGGGGATCAAGTATCATTTATTGCTGAATCACTTCCATTATGGATGACGCTTAGAGACTTAGGTGATGGTACAGCCTTGCTAAGTGGCACACCAACTAATGAAACGGCTTTCCCAGATGAACAAATTATTGTCTCTGCAAACGACGGTATTTTTAAAACAACTAAAGTTAAGGGCATTAAAGTTCATGGTTGTACCTCGATTACTGAAAATGAATTATCATCAGGTTTGAGTGTTTATCCTAACCCATCAGATGGAAACTCAACAATTGAATACACTTTATTGCAAGGCAGTAGAGTTGCAATTGACATTTTAAGTCTTAACGGACAAGTATTAAAAACTGTATTGAATCAACCTATGACATCTGGCGATCATCAAACTCCTATAAGTTTTGAAGGGTTAGCCTCTGGTGTTTACATGGTTAGATTAGTGGCAGGAGAAGTAACAAATAGTATATACGTAGTTGTTAAATAATAAACTTAAATAAACCTTAAGAAGGGGCGATTCTATCCCCCTTCTTTTTTTACACCAAAAAGAATTATGCAACCAAAAAGAATAATAATTTTCATTGCTGCGATATTAATATTGATTGTATCGCCCAAGGTTTTTGCAAACCAGACAAAAGTTAAAGTATTACAGTCAACAGAATCTAAGATTGTGCTTCAAGTTGAATTCTCTGAACCACAATTTACATCTGTCGAGACACCTCGCGGAAAAGCGTTCGTTGTGTCCGCAGACAAAGCATATCCTATTCTATCAGAAGGGATGCCTGATGTTCCAAGAGTAGCGGAATCAATAATAATACCCGACCTTGGAACAATGGAAATATCAGTAATAGACGTAGATTGTAGAATCATAGACAACATTGAGATAGCCCCATCAAAAGGAAACATTTTACGCACTGTAAATCCTGAAGATGTTCCATATATTTATGGAGAAGCATATCAAATCGACAAATTCTTCCCCGAAAAAAACGCAAGCCTTGACACTCCATACATATTAAGAGATTATCGTGGACAAGTAGTGGCTTTTTATCCTGTACAATATAATCCTGTAACTAAACAACTTAGAGTTAATAAAACAGTAAAAGTAACTTTAGTTCACTCCGACATTAAAGGGGAAAATGAATTGATTAGAAATAATCCAACTCGAGTTAATTCAACTTTTGATCAAATCTATCGCAACAGATTTTTAAACTATGAAAATAATGAAAGATATACTCCTGTAAACGAAGTAGGCAAGTTATTAATTGTTTCTCACTCCAGCTACATGGAGGCGATACAACCTTTTGTAGCATGGAAAAAACAAATAGGCATACCTACAGAATTGGTTGAATGGTCAACAATAGGAACAACTCACGATCAATTGAAAGCGTATGTCCAAAATTATTACAACACCAATGGGCTTACATTTCTTTTATTGGTAGGTGATGGAGAGCAAGTCCCCCCTATTACAAAAAACATCTCAGGAACTTCTCCAAGTCCTGCCTATTGCGATCCTTCTTACGGACACATAGTTGGCAACGATGCTTATGCAGAAGTTATCGTAGGTAGATTTTCGGTTGAAACAGTTCAACAACTTCAAAATCAAATCCAGAAAACAATAATGTACGAAAGTCAACCCGACGCAAATGCCGATTGGTACAAAAAATATACACTAATAGCCTCTGCTGAAGGCGGTGGCGGTCAAGGAGATAACGGAGAAAGTGACGTAGCACACTCCAGAGTAATAAAGCAAAAATTACTAGGTTACAATTACACTAGTGGTGACGAACTATTTGATGGAACACAAGGTCAAGAAGACGCTCCAGGAAACCCCACTCCACAAATGGTAGTGGATGCACTAAACCAAGGTCGTGGATTTATGAACTATACAGGACACGGTTCAGAAACTTCTTTAGGATCCTCTGGATTTAGTGTTAGTAGTATGTCAGGATTGTCAAATAATACCCAGTTCCCCTTTATGTTTGACGTAGCATGTGTAAACGGACGATTCGTTGGACGAACATGTTTTGCCGAAGGGTTTATGCGTGCTTCTAACGCCAACGGACCTACAGGCTCTCTTGCTATCTGTGCAAGTTCTGTAAACCAATCGTGGGCTCCTCCAATGGCAGGACAAGATGAAATGGTTGATCTTTTGGTAAAGTCATACCAAAACAATAAAAAATACACCTTTGGAGGTATAGTTGTGAATGGTTGCATGTTTATGAACGATAAATATGGGACAGGTGGATACTCTATGACTGAAACTTGGGTGATTTTTGGAGACCCAACAGTTATGGTAAGAACAGACACTCCACAAACACTCGAAGTTTCACACAACAATATTATTTTTCTTGGAACAACAGAGTTTGAAGTTGAATGTGCATCAGAAAATACAAGAGCAACTCTATCTGTTGATGGTGAATTGATTGCCTCTGCTAATATCGTAGGCGGTACTGCAACGCTGACGTTTTCAGAACCTTTTAATGAGCCAGCAATGGCTAAACTTACTGTTACAGGATACAATAAGGTTCCATATATTGCTGATATTGAAGTAATACCCGCCGAAGGACCCTATATTAGTGTTGAATCATATAACACTGAAAGCACTGATAATGTGTTAATTCCATACGGACAAGTCTCTTCTATCGATGTTTCATTTAAAAATATGGGAGTGGAAGAGGCAGTAAATTGTATTGCAACAATATCAACAGAAAACGAAAATGTTACCTTATTGAACAGTACTTTTGAAATCGGCAACGTCGGAGCCAACGAAATTGTTACAAAACATGCTGCATTTGATATTGAAGTTGTAAACAATATTCCTAATATGGAGCTGGTTTTAATAAATATTACCATTACTGACAATCTTAATAATATTTGGACAGGGAAAATTAAACTTAATGCTGCTGCTCCATATATTGAGGTAACAAGCATCACTTTCGAAGAGTATCATGGTAATGACAACGATCAAATGGATGCTGGAGAGATCTGGAAAGCAATAGTAACTACTAAAAACAACGGAGAGGCAACATCGGCAGAAATAGAGACCGAGTTATCAGCTATGAGTGACAATTTCCAAATAATAGAACCTCTTATTCATTCTGGTGTTATTGAGCCAAATGAGGAGCTAACAACTGTTCACACTCTCATTTTAGATGGAAATATTCCTGCAGGAAATTTCATTACTACCTTTGCTATATCCACATCGGATCAATACACAAGTAATATTCTAACTGTGTCAAGTCCGGTAGGATTAATTATCGAAGATTTCGAAACTGAAGACTTTAGCTCATTCAACTGGCAAGTGCCAAGCAGTAACGCATGGCAAATATTAACCGGAGCTGATAACGCATACGAAGGCAATGCATGTATGACATCTGGTACAACTGCAAACAGTCAAACAAAAGAAATAACACTAAATCATAAAGTTTCGAAAAGAGATATGATATCGTTTTATCGAAAAGTTTCAAGTGAAACAAATTATGATAAACTGACCTTCTCAATAAACAATGTTGTAAAAGAGACGTGGAGTGGAGAGCTTGACTGGGCATATGTCGAATTCCCTGTAAATGTTGGAGACAGCCTATTTACATGGAAATACACCAAAGATGGTTCTGCTGCAAGTGGACAAGATAAAGCATGGATTGATTATATCGTGTTGCCATCTTCAGCAACATCAACCCAAAATAATGTTGCTCCTATATTTTTAACAACACCTCCGGGACAAGTTGTTGAAGTTATGGAAACCAAAAGCTTTGAATATATTATTGAAGGCTACGATGAAGACGCAGAAGATACTGAATTGATATTTACATGTGTTGATAAACCCGATTGGTTAACATTAGAACAAACAGAAGCCACTAAAGCAGTTCTATCAGGTACTGTCGCTGCTGAAGATGTTGGCAAGCACGATATTGTGATTCTTCAGGTTTCTGATACAAAAACAGCATCAACTCAATATTTCTTTGTTAGAACAATCCCTTATGTGGGAATAGAAGAATCTTTGGTTGTTCTAAGCAAAATGACCATATATCCGAATCCAGCAAATAATACTGTTAACATTAGTTTTGAAAGTCCCGGAAAGAAAGAATTAGTAGTTGAACTATTCTCAATAGACGGAGCTAAAAAACAAACTATTTTTGATGGAACTTCACATGGTGGAACTAACAATATTACTGCAAATATAGATGACCTTAATCCAGGCTTATATTTTGTTAGAATCACACTTGAAGGAAAAACATACACTAATAAACTAATTGTTAAATAACATCAAAGAATTATAGTGTTATAACACTAAAGCCAACTGTCTTACAACAATTCAGTTGGCTTTTTTTATTAAAAAATTCTCATGATTTTTTACCTA